>CAIJME010000303.1 GCA_903821625.1 uncultured Sphingobacteriales bacterium
ATTGAAATCATCTCCAAGTACTTTTTTGAATTTATTCATTACCTCCAACACCGAAACTCCAACATTTAGCGATAAATTAAAAACATTACTTAAAGATGTGCCAGATTCCATATGCTTTATACAAGCGAGATGTGCGGAAACTATGTCAGAAACGTGTATGTAATCTCTAATAGCTGTTCCATCTTTTGTCATAAAATCAGAACCAGTTATCGCAGGAGAATTTCCCTTTTCCCAAGAATTCAAGATTATTGGGAAAAGGTTATAAGGGGAAGTGTCTTCAATCAAACTTGTACCAGAGCCGACTACGTTAAAATAGCGGAAAGAAACATTATCTGTTGCACTTTCTGAAAGTAGTCGCTCAGCCATCCATTTGCTATTTGCATAGGGCGTTAATGGATCAATGTCGGAATCTTCGGTAGCGGGCAATTTTTTTGGGTTTCCATAAACAGAACAAGATGAAGAAAAAATCAACCTCTTGCAATTTGACTCTTCCAGCGCCGCGAGAAGAGACTCAGTACCATGGAAATTTATTGAAATAGCTTCTTCAGGTTCTAAAACAGATTTAGCAGCATATTTATAACCAGCTAAGTGGATGACACCATCAACAACTTTCAGTGCCTTTGCCATCATATCTGTCTCTCGGATGTCAATCTTTGCAAAATCAATAGTTTTAGGTAAATTTTTCAGATCACCTGTAGACAGATTGTCAATTCCCAAAACATTTATGCCATTTTCAACCAAGGAATGGGCCACATGTGATCCGATATATCCCGCAGCTCCTGTAACAGCCCATGTTGCCATGTATAAAGTGTCCACTAAAAAAGACTAAAATCATAGTTACCAGACAATAAAATGAGTATCATTTAAGAGTGCGCTTGGAGAAATGTAAAAAAGTGGCGATAGTGATCATTCCATCGTGAACACCAAAGTTTCAGTTGTTATTCCTGCGTTTAATGAGGAAGAATCTATTAAGAATTTTCTAGTAAGGGTAGTAGACGTTCTAAAATCAAATCATGATTATGAAATTCTTGTCGTAAATGACGGAAGTGTGGATACAACAGAAGAGATAGTAAAAACATGCGCATTTGAAAATCCTAAAATTAGATTATTATCTTTAGCCCGAAATTCAGGCCACATGGCAGCGCTAACTGCAGGAATTGATAATTGTGAAGGAGATTGGGTAGTTACGATTGATGCAGACGGACAAGATCCACCTGAGTTAATACCAGACATGATTTCAAAAGCTATTTCTGAAGATGCTGATATTTGTTTTATGGTTAGAGCCAATCGTAAAAATGACCCTAGAAGACACCAGTTGTTTTCCCCTATTTTCTATAGAGTTTTAAATAAAGCATCCGGGAATACTGTCCCACTTCAAGCTGCGGATTTTAGATTGATGTCTAGACGCGTGATTATAGCTTTACGGCAATTGCCAGAAAGAAATCGTTTGTATCGTGTCTTGACTCCAGAATTAAAATTTAAATCAACAACTATGAAATACACAAGAAATGATCGCATGGCTGGTAACTCTAAATATAAATTTAGTGCTTTAGCCAAGCTAGGCCTCCGGTCCTTACTTGCAACTACAGGTGCGCCACTAAGGTGGCTGTCGGTGTCATCACTTCTAGTAGCCTTCATTTCTTTGCTTGCCAGTTCAATAGCGTTAGTTTTAGGAATTGTAGGTTCAGGAATACCCGGATGGGCCTCGATTACTTTTATGATCTCAATTATGATGACTTTTCAAGCAGTTGCTATAGGAATTATTAGTGAGTTTCTACTCACTGCTATTGCTGACATCAGGCAGAGACCGATTTATCAATTGAAGGCAAACAATTGAACCCAGAAACACTACGTGCCATGCTTGAAGCAGAAGACTTGCATCCCTGGTACCGCGCTCGGTTGTCGTTAATTAGTAAATGGACTTCTGCACTACCGTCGGACGAGGTAACTTTGTGCACTTTTGCGGATGTTGGCTGTGGATCAGGTGCTGTTGGAGCTGCATTCAAAGCACATACTGGAGCTAATGTAATTGCAGTAGATGTTTCGGCAGATGCCAGAGAAGCGGCTAGATTCAGAGGACTACAAACACTCCCCGGAAGCGCAACAACACTACCCTTTAAAAATGAAGAATTGGGAGGAGTGCTGGCATTCGAAGTAATTGAGCACGTGGAAAATGATCAAGAAGCATTACGTGAATTTCACCGAGTCATCAAAAAAAACGGTGACTTGTTTATAACTGTTCCAGCACATCAGTTTTTATGGTCGAACCATGATATTTTGAACCATCACTTCAGAAGGTATAGCAAGGGTTCTTTAATTGAATTGGTAAGTTCTGCAGGTTTTGAAGTGCTCAGCTGCAGATATTGGAATTCATTGCTTTTCCCTATTTTTCTTTGTATCAGAAAATTTAGAGGCAGATCAATTTCAACAAATTCTGAATTTGCTTTGCCACCAAAATTTTTAGCAAATTTTCTAGAACGACTTTTAATCTTAGAAAGTAAATACCCGATTTTGGGAAATTTGATAGGCGTAAGCCTTGTTCTCAATGCCAAAAAATTATGACTATTTTTCTGAGGACTGCCTAGATCTTTCTGCTAAGTAAATTCCAGCTAAAACTATTGCGCCACCGAGTAGTTGAATCGGTGCGAGTTGTTCTGACAACGCAAACCAGGCTAGGAATCCGGCAATAACTGGTTCGAGCATGCCAATCAGACTTGCTTGTGATGCACTAATAAATCTAATTCCATTTAGAACACAAAGATAAGGAACTATCGTCCCAGCCAAAATCATGTAAGTAAGCAACATCCATCCAGGCAGAGTTGAATCTGAAATTCCACTCAATGGAATTTGTTGCGTAAAGATTTCAAATGGGAAGTTCCAAACGGGAAGTACAAAAAACCAAAAAAGAGTGGCGACACCAAATCCATATGTGGTGAGAGAGGTGCTTGATCTACTTTTCACACCATGCTCACCCATTAAAAAGTAGGTTGCAAGTGC
>CAIJME010000304.1 GCA_903821625.1 uncultured Sphingobacteriales bacterium
AACTTATTAAAGTTATTTATTTGCTCTTTTGAAAGCGCAACATTTAACCAACCAGCATCAAAATCTGATTGATACTTTTTGTAAAAATTTATTGCTGGTTCATTCCAGTCAAGTACCTGCCAGGTCATACCCTTGAATTCCTTTTCAACTGCTTCCTGAATTAGTCTATCAAAGATCATTTTTCCAATTCCCTTTCCTCGCATTTTATCTGTTACTAAAAGGTCTTCCAGGTACATTCTGCATCCCTTCCAAGTAGAATAGCGAATATAATATAATCCAAAACCTTGAATTATGCCATTCTCTACAGCAACAAAGGCTTTCCATACTGGATTATCTCCAAAACCAGCCTCCTGAAACTCATTTAGGCTTACGCTTACTTCATTTGGAGCCTTTTCATATACTGCAAGTTCAAGAATTAATTCCAGTAACCTTGGGCAGTCTTCCTTAATGGCTCTTCTAATCTTTATTTCCATTATAAATTCAAATCTTTTAAATCGCGTTTATTTAGCCTTTACTTGTCTACCTCCAAAAATTGTACTGCCAAGTCGGATCAGTGTGCTTCCTTCTTCAATTGCTAATTTATAATCACCAGACATACCCATTGATATCTCTTTAAATGCCGGATCTTTTCTGAAAAATGTATCCTTAAGTCCATTGAAAAAGGTTTTTAATTCATAAAACTCTTCAGTAGTCATTTTTGGATTATCAGTTAAGGTTGCTATACCCATTACCCCGCAGATGCGAACATTCTTCAATTCTTGAAATTCTTTTGATCGTAAAAACTCAATAGCCTCTGCCATATCCATTCCGAATTTAGTTTCCTCGTCGGCGATCTCCAATTGAAGTAAACAATCAATTATCCTATCGTGTTTTAAAGCTTGTTTGTTAATTTCTTGTATTAATTTTAAGCTATCTACAGAATGGATTAAATTAATAAAAGGTGCTATGTATTTAACTTTATTGGTCTGCAGATGACCAATCAAATGCCATTCAATATCTTTAGGAAGTTTTTCATGTTTTTCTACCAGCTCCTGTACCATGTTTTCACCAAACAAACGATGTCCGGCTTCATAGGCTTCAAGTATACTTTCTACAGGTTTGGTTTTGGAAACTGCAATCAGCTTTACATTACTGGTTCCTATTTCTTTCTTTATGGCTGATATATTAGCTGTAATGCTCATTAATCTGTATTTTTGAATGAATTTTTTAAAAGTTAAACCTACGTGATACTATACTAATATGCAACTGTATTCTGATTATCAAATCCTTATAAATTGTGAATCCAATGAAGGTGTTTAAACTATTTATTTTGGGATTGTTTCTTATCGTTTCTTGCAAGGACAATCAAAAGCCAAAGGATTTGATTGAAGAGCAGAAAATGATTCAAATCATTACTGATCTGCATATAATTGATGGTTATATGGCCACACTTGTGTATACCGATTCTACCAGGATTAATGGTAAGAATTTTTATGCAACTGTTTATAAAAGTCATAGAACTACAAAAGCAGTATATGAGAAAAGTTTAAAATATTACAGTATGGATCCTGTTCGATTGGATAGTATGTATAGTCGTGTAGAAGTGTTGTTAACTAATAAAGAACGAAAACTGAATAAAATTCAGTTAAAGAATCCGGAAATTAAACAATGATATACCCTAATAATGCTGGCGAAAAGCTAGGTTTTTTTGATATTAAAGAATTGATCAAAACATATTGTCTGAGTACTATGGGTCAGCAAATGGTTGATAAAATTCAGGTAATGACCAGCTATGAGTATATAAATAAGTTTCTCCGGCAAACTTATGAATTCAAAAACATACTGCAGAATGATACTTCTTTACCCATTCAAAACTTTTTCGACATCAAGAGTATGGTTGAAAAGGCAAGAATTGAAGGCACATATCTTTCAGAAGATGAGTTTTTTAAAGTCTCCTTATCTTTGGGTACCGTATTCTCAGTAATCCAGTATTTTACAGACAGAGAAGGTCAATATCCAAATTTGGAAGCACTTTTTGAGCATCTTCCTATTGAAAAATCGATTATTCGTAAGATCGAACTGATCATAGACCCTAAAGGTAAAATTAAGCATAATGCCTCTTCCGAACTGATGACTATATCATCTGGCATTTCCAAAGCAGAACAGGAGGCTCGAAAAAAGATAGATCAGATTTTCAAAAGTGCGCAGAATAATGGCTGGACAGCTGATGGTAACCTGACTATCCGCGACGGTAGATTATGCATTCCGGTACTTTCTGAAAACAAAAGAAAAATAAAGGGATTTATTCATGATGAGTCTGCTTCTGGTCAAACGGTTTATCTTGAACCAGATGAGGTATTCCATTTGAATAATATCATTCGTGATCTTGAATTTGAGAGAAGAAGAGAGATTGTTAAATTATTAGTTCAATTAACGGATGAATTAAGGCCATACGTGCCATTATTATTATCCTATCATGGTTTACTGACCAAACTTGATTTTGTTAGAGCAAAGGCTCTATTTGCTATCAATATAGAAGCTGAAATGCCTGTGCTGATAAAGGAAGCTGAAATTGAACTAATCAACGCCAGACATCCATTATTGTTTTTGAACTTAAAAAAAGAAAAACAAACCGTTGTTCCACTGAATATTAAAATTGACGATGAGGAAAGGCTGATCGTAGTTTCAGGTCCCAATGCAGGAGGTAAGTCAGTTTGTATGAAAACGGTAGGTTTACTGCAGATCATGGTACAGTCCGGACTTCTTATTCCTGCCGATGAACATTCCAAAGTGGGAATTTTTAAACAAATATTTGCAGATATTGGGGATGATCAATCGATTGAAAGCGACCTCAGTACCTATAGTGCTCACCTTTCAAAAATGAAGTATTTCATTGATTTTTCGAATTCGAAAACTCTGATTCTGATTGATGAATTTGGTACGGGTACTGATCCTCAGTTTGGTGGTCCGATTGCCGAAGCCGTACTTGAAAATTTGAATAAAAAGAATGTAAGAGGAGTGGTTACCACACATTATTCCAATTTAAAAACATTTGCAAATTCCACACCAGGACTCGAAAATGCATCTATGTTATTCAATAATGAAAAGATGCAGCCGCTTTATATTCTTTCTCTTGGAAAGCCAGGAAGTTCATACGCGTTTGAAATTGCCCAAAAAATTGGACTAAGTACAGAGGTGTTGGAATCTGCCAAGCGAAAAATTGGAACTTATCAAAAGAAGGTGGATACCTTGCTCGTAGATCTTGAAAGGGACAAAAAAGAATTGATTGATGCACGTATTGCAGTTGATAAAAAGGAGCAGAAGGTTAAAACTCTACTTGCTGAAAATGAGCAATTGAAGACATATCTAGAAGAAAACAAAAAACTTATTCTTAAAGATGCTAAAATTGAAGCTCAAACTATTATTAAAAATGCCAATAAGCTTATTGAAAACACAATTTCTGAGATCAAAGAAAGTAAGGCTGATAAAGTCCAAACTCAAAATCTGAGACAAAATTTAGAGCAGGAACTTAAAAAGCATGAAATTCAAGAAAATAAAGCCGCAAAAATTCTACAAACTGAAGAATTGAAAAAGGGTGATTGGGTTAAATTTTTAGATTCTGAAAATATCGGGCAGGTTATGGAAATTGCCAGAGATAATGTAATTCTTGCTTTGGGCGATCTTCGCTCAGTCGTTAAAATAAGTAGAGTTGAAAAAGTTTCTAACCAATCTGTTCCAAAAGAGATTAGAAAATCTCACAACACTAATCTGACAGAAAGTTTTTCTACTTTCAATACCGAACTAGATTTGAGAGGAATGAGAGGAGATGAAGCACTATATGAGATTGAAAAATACCTTGATAGAGCTGTAATGTTAGGTTTATCTGGTTTAAAGATTATTCATGGAAAAGGTGATGGAATACTACGAAAACTAATACGGGAATATTTACGCAAGTATTCACAAGTGAGTCATATTGAAGATGAACATGCCGACAGAGGTGGAGACGGAATTACTTTTGTGCATCTCAAATAGTGTATTAGGTTTTTTTAAAATGATTAAGTAAAATCGGTATTACCGAGAAAAATGCTAAATTAATGGCAATTCTTTTTCTGATAATAATTTTAACTGTAAAAAATCTTCACTAATTCTCCAATAAACACAGTACTATAAATTAATTAATACAGAGAATAACCTTAGCTTTTGATAATTTAGTTACCAAACCAATAATTATGATCAATAAAGTTGTTGCAAATGCCGAAGAGGCTATTCAAGATATCACTAGTGGTATGACAATTATGTTGGGAGGCTTTGGGTTATGTGGTATCCCTGAAAATTGTATTAATGCCTTGGTTAACAAGGATATAGATCAGCTTACCTGTATTTCAAATAATGCAGGTATTGATGATTTTGGTATTGGGCTAATGCTTAAAAAACGACAGGTCAAAAAGATGATATCTTCTTATGTTGGTGAAAATGCTGAGTTTGAACGGCAATTATTGAATGGAGAGTTGGAAGTTGAACTAATTCCACAGGGCACTTTAGCTACTCGTTGTATGGCTGCAGGGTATGGAATGCCAGCAATTTTTACACCTGCTGGTGTCGGAACAGAAGTTGCAGAAGGAAAGGAAACCCGGAATTTTAATGGTAAAGATTATCTTATGGAGATGGCATTTGATGCAGATTTTGCACTAGTCAAAGCCTGGAAAGGAGACACTGCTGGCAACCTGATTTTTCGTTCCACAGCACGTAATTTTAATCCTATTATGGCTATGGCTGGAAAAATAACAATAGCAGAAGTAGAGCATCTTGTAGAAATAGGCGATCTTGACCCTGATCAGATCCATACTCCTGGAATTTATGTACATCGAATATTTGAGGGCAAGAATTATGAAAAAAGGATTGAACAACGGACCATTCGTGAAAGTTAATTTTATTTGTAAGGATTGATCTTTGGAATCAATTTGACCAATTAATTCCCTGATTATATATTAATTAACTCGTGCCGTCC
>CAIJME010000305.1 GCA_903821625.1 uncultured Sphingobacteriales bacterium
GTATCTACCACGAAAAAGTCAAATCTATCTTTAGTTAGAGTCACTTTTCTTGAAGGCATGTAGAAATTAAGATCAACACTTAATGTAAGGACATAAGCCGGATAGGTTGTAAGAGTTGCCTCAGCATAAGAACCAGCATTATCATCATCAGGGTTCAGATCAATTTTAAGCAACCCTTTTCTAATAAAGCTCGCGCCTCTGACAAACAACTTATCAGAAACTCCAACAGGTCTATTGATTTGAATATTAAGTCCAGCCACAGTAAGGTTAGCATCTTGAATGTTCTTTGGAAGCTTGACTACAAGTGATTGTCCCAAAACTAATTTCTTCAAAAATCTAACAGTAATTAGGACTCTTCCCTGTGCATCAACGTTTGCTACTTCAACTCCTTGTATATTGAATAACTTGGGAGGATTGATGTTCGCACTATTAATAAATGGATCCTTGATATAATCATGGTGCAAGACACCATTTGAAAGGGTGGAATCAGAATCGAGCGCAAAATAAATCCTATCCTCCTTTCTGAATTCTAAGTGGTTGTACCCTTCCGGAACAAAATAGAAATTTCCTTGTTTCACTCCTGATATCAATACTTCGTTCATCACAGGAGCAGGTTGATTGAGAGCACCTGAAGGTGCAACTGGAGTTGTCAGAAGGTTAACTGGAATTTGAACAGAAAGATAATAATCTTCCAAGAAAGTGCAAATAGCAGTGACTCGATTTACAGAGCAACGAGGAACTCCATCATTATTTAATCTAGCTGGAGCCTGGTGAGTGAACAAAATTAAAATTCTTCCTGCGCTATTTAAAGTAACACCAGGATTTAAGGCGAAATTGAAGGAATAATCTGATTCTTGTCCAAGACCAACTAAAGATTTTTTAAGAATCACTTGTTTCGAGAATAGGATTTCTGGATTAACCGTAAGTTTAGGAGAAGGGGTGATGGAAGGATATTTTTCAGCGGATGAGATATCAAGAACACGAGCTGAATATACAACATCGTTGGTTTTACTCAGGAATTTAAAAGGAATCTTTTCACAAGAAATAGTGAAAGTAATAGATGAAACGGAAGCAAGCACGCCCAAAATAATCGTGTTCCCATCATTATCTTTTGATTCCACTCTGCTTTCGATTCTACCATCAGGTTTGTAAAATGAGCAAGCAATCTTAAAAAAGCGTAGGTTACTACTATATGTTGTTGGGTCTAAATTTTCGAATTTTAAAACAATTGTATCAGTGTCTAAAATGGGATATTTTGATTCAAAAGTAACATTAACACTTCCGAAACTGTTAAAAGTTGGATTGATTTTAAGGTCCCTGGCAGCAACAGATCTAATTGCAGGAGTACTAGATGTTATATCGACATTTTTTATTTTTAAGGTGGAAACTTCTTGAGGCACCCAACCGCCATTAATGTATTGGTTAATTGTCAAAGGATTGCCTGCAGGAGTAACATCTGCTGCGGAAAAAGCTTGCGTACTTGTGCCTTCCAATATCAAAGTAATAACAAGTTTTTCAACATCAATGACATAATTTTGAGGAGAAGTATTAACCAGAGTGACGTCAGTAGCTGAAAAGGCATAGCATTCAAGAAACTCGTGTTCACATCCCTTAATAATATTATATGGAGCGGTGAAACCTGTCTGAACCTTCAAATGTCTATCAGTTGTGGGACCCATTACTGATTTCAAAGTATAACGCCTTTTATTTTTGATTAGTAGCTTAAAGCTATTGGGAATAATTTTGTAAGAAGTAGCTGCAGCA
>CAIJME010000306.1 GCA_903821625.1 uncultured Sphingobacteriales bacterium
GAAGAAGCTGTTGATAAAGATCGTTTCGCAGGATTAAAGAAATTATCCAAAAACAAAAAATTCATTCTTTTCATAGTTCTTCTAAGCGTAATTTTCCTTGGTTCAGCCGGATGGAAAGGTATGTGGGAAACAGGAGTGCATACCGGTTATCAACCGGTTCAGCCGATTAAATTTTCTCATCAGCTACACGCTGGAGTAAATAAGATTGACTGCCAGTACTGCCACTCTGGTGCATTTTCATCTAAGAATGCTTCGATTCCATCTTTGAATGTTTGTATGAATTGTCATAACTACGTTACGGCATCAGAGAAATATGCAGGAAAGACCTCTCCTGAGATTATGAAAATTTACACCGCTCTTGATTATAATCAAGACACCAAACAGTATGGTGAAAATACTAAGCCGGTAGAGTGGATCAGAATACATAATTTACCTGATCTGGCTTATTTCAATCACTCTCAGCACGTTTCAGTTGCGGGTATTGAATGTCAAAAGTGTCACGGACCAATTCAAACTATGGAAGAAGTTTATCAATACTCTCCATTGACCATGAAATGGTGTATCAATTGCCATAGGGAAACAGAGGTTAATCACAAAGACAATCCTTATTATGATAAGCTAATCGCTGCTCATGACAAATTGAAAAAAGGTGAAAAGGTTACAGCCGCTGTTTTAGGCGGGCTGGAATGTGCAAAGTGTCATTACTAATTAAATAATTTTAAGATCACAATACGTATACTTTATATAGCTTGAATGGAAAGCAATAAAAAATACTGGAAAGGTTTAGAAGAGCTGCAGAACACTAAAGATTTTGCTGAAAAGAGCAAAAACGAGTTCGCTGAACCGCTTCCAATGGAAGAAGTGCTGAATGAGGCAGGTTTAAGTACCGTAGCCCCACGACGCGATTTTTTAAAGGCACTTGGATTTGGTTTGGGTGCAGTAACCCTTGCTGCTTGTCAGAAAGTTCCGGTTCATAAATCAATTCCTTACTTGGTAAAACCTGAAGAAATTGTACCCGGTATTCCTAATTATTACACTTCTACCTTCAATGGTCATAGTGTTCTTGTTAAAACACGAGAAGGACGTCCGATCAAAATAGAAGGAAATCCTGATTGTATTTTAAGCAAAGGTAGTTTAGATGCAAAAGGTCAGGCTTCTGTGCTCGATCTTTATGATGTTTCAAAACTTCAAGGTCCGGTTTTGAATGATGCCGATGCCACTTGGGAAAACATCGATAAATTTGTTAAGCAAGAATTATTAAAAGCAAAAACAGGCGGGAAAAAGATTCGCATCGTTTCTTCTACTGTTAATAGCCCTTCAACTAAAGCCGCTATTGCTGACTTTACTGCTCAATATCCAAATACAAAACATATTCAGGTTGATGCTGTTTCGTATACTGGAATAATCAAGGCTAACGAAAACAGTTTCGGGAAAGCGGTACTTCCAAGATATCGTTTTGATAAGGCTGATCTGATTGTTAGTTTCGGAGCAGATTTTCTTGGAACCTGGATCTCTCCATTAGAGTTCAGTCGCCAGTATGTTTCAAAAAGAAATAACACGGCCTTAGAAGGCAAAAAAATGTCCCGTCATATTCAGTTTGAAACTGGAATGAGCTTAACGGGTTCTAATGCAGATGCACGTCTTCCAATTAAGCCATCTGAAGAAGGCATTGCTCTTCTTAATTTATATGCTGCCCTTGGTGGTGTTACATCAGGTTCTAAGCCTCTTGCCAATAATCCGAATGCTGAAAAAGCAATTGCACTTGCTGCAAAAGAGCTTTCAGCTGCTAAGGGTGCATCACTTGTTGTAAGTGGCTCAAATGATGTTTCCATTCAAATAGTGGTGAATGCTATCAATGCTTTATTGGGCAGTTACGGTACAACCATTGATCTTGACAATCCTTCCTATCAGTTTGCTGGAAATGATGCCGAGTTTGTGGAGTTCGTAAATGAAATGAATCGTGGTGAAGTAGATGCAGTTTTCTTTTTGAATAGTAATCCGGCCTATGAGTTTAATGATGCGAAAGCGTTTACAGATGCTTTGAGTAAAGTTAAATTACGTGTTTCTTTTGCCGATCGTAAAGATGAAACAGCTTCATTATGTCAGGTAATAGCTCCAAATCATCATTATTTAGAGTCATGGGGCGATTCAAACCCTGTAGAAGGTTATTATACTATTATTCAACCTGCGATCAATCCTGTTTATAACTCACGAAATGCTGAGCAGGGATTTTTGATCTGGTCTGAAAATCCAGTTACTGATTACTATCAGTACATACAAAACAATTGGTCTAAATCAGTTCTTGCACAGTCAGGAACAACGTGGAAAGAGCTTTTGCAAAAAGGTTCAGTTACGCTTCCCGCAAAATCTGCGGGTGTTTATTCCTTTTCGCGCGAATTAAATTCAGTTGTACAGACCATTATCGCTGAAAGTAACAGCCTTGCCAAAGGTGGTGAGAATGGAATAGAGCTTCATATTTATCAGAATGTATCTATTGGCGACGGAAAGGCTGCAAATAATCCATGGTTACAGGAGTTACCTGATCCGGTTTCAAAAGTAACGTGGGATAATTATGCCGCTATTAATCCGAAGTTTGCTGAAAAATTAGGTATTGCTGAATTAGATCTTGTTGAAATAAAAACAGATAAATACAGTGTCACACTACCGGTATTAATTCAGCCGGGCCAGGCTACTGGTACTATCTCTGTTGCTATGGGTTATGGAAGAGCTAAGGCTGGAAAGGCTGGCTCCGAAATTGGCAAGAATGCTTATCCATTCCTTCGTCTGGTCAACGCAACCCTGCAGTTATCAACTTCTGCAAGCATAAGCAAGGCTTCAGGTACGTATGAACTGGCTCAAACACAGACTCACCATACCATTGAAGGTAGAAACATTGTTCGTGAAACAACTTTAAAAAACTTCTTAAAAGATCCAACTGCAGGTACAGGACATGCTCATGTTAATAAATATGATCTATGGAATGAATATGAACAGCCGGGCCATAATTGGGTAATGGCAATCGATTTGAATGCATGTACTGGTTGTGGTGCATGTATTGTTGCTTGTAATGCTGAAAATAATATTCCTGTTGTAGGTCGTGATGAGGTTCGCCGTCGTCGTGAAATGCACTGGATACGTATTGACCGTTATTATTCAATCAATGATGGAGATAACAGAATAACTAAAGAAGAAGAAATAGATAAGCTTGAGAATCTGGATAACGTTTCTGTTGTACATCAGCCAATGATGTGTCAGCATTGTGATCATGCTCCATGCGAAACTGTTTGTCCTGTTCTGGCAACTGTACACTCTTCAGAAGGTCTGAATCAAATGGCGTACAATCGTTGTATTGGTACACGCTATTGCGCGAACAACTGTCCGTACAAAGTGCGTCGATTCAATTGGTTTAACTATTGGAATGATTCTCGTTTTGATAACTACATGAACAATGAGTTTACACAACTAATGTTAAACCCTGACGTTACTACCCGTTCAAGAGGGGTAATGGAAAAATGTTCCATGTGCGTTCAACGTATTCAGGCTGGAAAGCTTGATGCGAAATTAGATAAGCGCAAGTTGAAAGATGGCGATATTAAAGTTGCATGTCAGCAAACTTGTCCAACAAATGCGATCATCTTTGGGGATGGTAATGATCCTGAATCTGAAGTGTCAAAAGCATTAAAGAGCGAACGTACCTATTATGTTCTGGAGGAGATCAATGTAAAGCCAGGCGTTGGATATCAAACAAAAGTTAGAAATACTGTAGAGGTTTAATACAAGAAATTTAATAAAGATATGTCATCTCATCACGAGTCTATACTTAGAGAACCCTTAGTTAC
>CAIJME010000307.1 GCA_903821625.1 uncultured Sphingobacteriales bacterium
ACCTGCAGCGAATTTATGACCTCCAAACTGTACCAGCAGGTCACTGCATTCGCTCAATGCTTCATACAGGTCGAATCCGATCACCGACCTTGCAGAGCCAGCCGCAAATCCGTTCGAGTGGGTAAGAACAATGGTTGGGCGGTAATACTTTTCTGTCAGGCGCGAGGCTACAATGCCAATCACGCCTTTATGCCAGTCATGGTTATATAAAACCGTAGTTTTCATGGCAATCAGCTCAGGATTGGAATCAATCATTGCTAATGCCTGCTCCGTAATTTGGCTATCGTGTTCTCTTCGTTCAGTATTTTTTATATTAATGATCTGCCCTTTTTCGAATGCAAAGGCATCACTATCGGCAATCAGTAAGTTTACTGCATGCTTGGCATCGTCAATTCGGCCGGCTGCATTAATTCTTGGGCCAATGGTAAAGACCACATCCGAGAGGGTGAGGTTGTCTTTTTTTCCGGATAGATTCATGAGTGCGGTTAAGCCTTTGCATGGATCTGTATTCAATTTATGCAGTCCTAGCCATGCTAATACCCTGTTTTCGCCATTAATAGGTACAATGTCTGATGCAATGCTACAGGCAACAAGGTCAAGGTAAGTACTAACCTCCTCAAAGGGAAGATCATGCTTCTGGGTATATGCCTGAATGAGTTTAAATCCGATGCCGCAACCTGATAACTCTTTGTAGGGATACTCACAATCCGGTCGCTTAGGATCTAGAACTGCAATGGCTGCCGGTAAACTATCTCCCGGAAGGTGATGGTCACAGATGATAAAATCTACGCCTTTTTCAATAGCATAGTCAATCTTATCATTTGATTTTATTCCGCAGTCGAGCGCGATAATGAGGGTATAACCGTTCTCAGAAGCATAGTCAATGCTCTGTGTGGATATACCGTATCCTTCAAGATAGCGATCAGGAATATAGAAATCAATGGCAGAATAGTGTTTCCGAAAAAAACTATAGGTAAGTGCAACCGCGGTGGTCCCATCTACATCATAATCGCCATAAATGAGGATCTTTTCGCCCAATTGAATAGCAAGCGCTATACGGTCAATGGCCAAATCCATATCCTTCATTAAAAATGGATCATGAAGTTGCTCAAGTGCCGGCCTAAAGTAATAACGAGCCTCCTCATAGGTGTTGATCCCACGCTTAACCAGCAGCTCTGCCAGAATACGGTCAATTTTCAGAGATTCTTGCAATCCTGCTATTGCAGTAAGGTTTTCAAGCTCACATTCCACCCACTTTTTTTGCATATCTTTGAATTCTAATCTGTAAAAATAGAATTTAACCTTATAATAAACAAAGAACGTTGAAAGCTTTAGCCTTATATGAAGGATCTTATTCAGTAGATAGCTCAAAGACATTCATTCCGTTCGATCCGGCCGTCCATAATCCAAAAGATAGGCCTGCTTCACTCTTTATTTTTGTTCAGCCTTTTCTTGTTGAAACAAAGAATGATCTGATCATTCTGGATACCGGACTTGGGTTTAAGGGCAAGTCTGGAGAGCTGCTGATTCATGAGAATATCCGACGCGCCGGCTATGATCCTAGCGATGTTAGTTTGGTATTGATGTCGCATTTACATTTTGATCATGCAGGTGGGATGGTGAATGATAGCGGCAGTCAAGTATCGTTGACTTTTCCGAATGCGGAGTATGTGATTCAGCGTGGTGAGTGGGAAGCTGCATATAGTAAGCCATCAAGCTCTTACAAAACTGAGATATTTGATTTTATGCAACGGAGTGGTTCGGTGCATTTTATTGAAGGCAGCGGACAGTTTAACCAGGAGATATCCTATGAGTTTACCGGTGGACATTGCGAAAATCACCAGGTATTTTTGATTAAAGAAGATGAGGAAACTATTTTCTTTGGTGCCGATATACTTCCCGAACCCGAACAATTATTGCGGAAGTTCATTGCCAAATACGACTTTGATGGTCGCAGATCAATGGAATTAAGACAGGAATATGGATTGAGAGCAGTAGAAGAACACTGGCAATGCCTATTTTATCACGCAAAAAGCAAAGCAATTGCCAATGTTGGATTTGAGAATGAGGGGTTTAGAATTTTGTAGGTGGCTGCCCGATAGCTTTTGGGTTTGTTAAGAGGTTAGGATTCAATCTTCATTCCTCAAAAAACCCCACCCCCTTTTTACAAGGCCTATTTTTTACTTTTGGTTTAATAGAAAAAGCATACGCGACACGCGAGCGCCAGTAATTGGGAAAAGGCATGACGCCTAAAATCCCAATCAATCAATAACAAAAATTAAAAATATTTATTCAGCTATCTTAAAAATCTGATCTTTAAACTCCAGCTTTCTTCAAAATTTCAAGTGTTTTTCTAAGCCCGGTTTCCGCTACATTTTGTAGGTCGCCTTTCCAGTACACCGGATTATACATTTCCAATGAAATACATCCTTTAAAACCAGTCCCCTTGAGGTCTTTAAAAATCTGTTCCAATGGCAAAATACCATCTCCGGGGTAAACCCTATGCTCATCTTTAAGCTCTGCTAAAGCAGGCGAAGCCGGAGCATCGTTAAACTGAAAAATAGCAATTGACTCGCCTCTTAGCATTTTAATTGCTTCAAATCCGCCCTCACTAATATACATGTGATAAACATCAGGGATAATCATGGCACGCGGATGATTGGCATCCATGGCTATGCCTGTAGCCTGACCTAAAGTTTTAACCGGGAAGTATTTAACAAATACCAGTGCAGGGAGAATATTAAATTCATTTATTCCTATTTCTAAGATGTCTCTGTACCGATCTGCGACCCACTTCTGACTGTAGTTTTCGCCTACTGTATTGGGTATGGTCTGGATATGCTCAGCGCCAATAGCAGCTGCCATACGCATCCGATTACGGGTATCTTTAAGAGAAGCGTCCCATAACTCTTTGGTAGGGGGCAACGCATTCCAAAGCCCAATCACACTGGGAACAAACAGACCCAAATCCTTAATTTCTTTACCCAGATCTTTTAGATTACCACCTTCTGCTTCAAACTTCTGTAATTCACCATCCCATGGTTCGATAGCGTCATAACCGGCTTTGGCTGCAATTTTAACTTTATCTTTTAAGGAGGCAGGCCTGATGGTAGCGGTATCCAGGCAAACTGGCCAAGGACTAATTCCATTCTGATACCTTTTTTCCTTCTTGTCAATTGCTGGCATTGCAGCACGTGCAATTCCGGGTAAAGAGGCTGCGGCAATACCGGCAGCCGCCCCAAGTGTAATAAATTTTCTGCGCTCCATATAAATTGAATTATTTATTATTAAACTCAAAAACAGAACTGCCCCTGTATTTTCCACCAAGCTGCTCATTGATTCTGAGAAGTTGGTTATACTTAGCAAGTCTGGAAGATCCAGCTACTGAGCCGATCTTTATTTGTCCGCCATTCAGTCCAACGGCAAGATCAGAAAGCGTAGCATCTTCAGTTTCGCCTGATCTTGCAGAAACAATTGTTTTAAAACCCGCATTCTTCGCCATATTCAATGTAAATACGGTTTCGGTCAGTGTGCCTATCTGATTCATTTTTACAAGAATTGAATTGCCTGCCTTCAAATCAAATCCCTTTTGTAAACGGCCAGGATTAGTAGTGAACAGATCATCTCCAATCAGCTGAATATGTTTACCCAGCCGTTGAGTCAATACTGTCCATCCTTCCCAATCATTTTCTGCCAGACCGTCTTCAATAGAAATAACTGGGTGCTCTTTTGTCCATTTTTCAAGCATATCGATCATTTCTAGGGAGCTCAGCGAGCGATCCTCGGAATTCAGTCGGTAGCTATTTTTTTGGGGATCATAAAAATGAGAAGAGGCCACATCCAAGGCAATGGCCACATCGGTATGGGGTTTATATCCGCATTGATGGAATACTTCAGACAAAACCTCTAATGCTTCTTCATTAGATGAAAGCTGTGGCCCAAAACCGCCTTCGTCGGCAAGCAGGTAGGCATTATGTCCTTTTTTTATCAGTACTTCTCTGGTTTTCCAATATACATTGTAAATCATTTCTAAGGCTTCCGGGTAGGATGTTGGTGATACCGGAATAATTAAAAAATCCTGCAGATCGATATTCTTTCCAGCATGCAAGCCACCGCTGATGATATTGACCATGGGAACAGGAATAGAAAGGGCCTCGGCAGCTGGAAGATATTTTTTAGCCAGGTGCCTAAATAATGGCAAGCCAGCCTCATTGGCAGCGGCATGGATACAGGCAAAAGAAGCCCCTAAAATAGCATTAGCACCCAGATTCGATTTTTCTGGAGTGCCATCTAGTGCAATCATCAGATTATCCAAAGCTGCCTGATCTTC
>CAIJME010000308.1 GCA_903821625.1 uncultured Sphingobacteriales bacterium
AGATCAGACTATTGCTACAGGTATTCGTTGGTATGGCGGTCCCGCAAGCTATACAAATACAAGGGCAAGAGCAAATGGGGTTGGCGCAGGTTTAAAAAATACTACTATAATTATTGCAAATCAAGGGTCAGTAGATGGTAATGATTTTGCAGCAACTCTTTGTAATGAATATCAGGTAAGCGAAACCGTGGGAGGAGTAACAATTATTTATGGGGATTGGTATTTACCTTCGATATACGAACTCCGGCTACTTTATTCACAAAAATCAGTGGTTGGTGGTTTGTTGAATGAACCCTATTGGAGTTCAACGGAGATCAATCACATTCGAGCGTGGAGCTGTTTTTTCTTAGATGGCTCTCAGAATTCCGACGAAAAGATGTTTGACGCAGGCCGTGTTCGTGCTATTAGGGCTTTTTAATTATTGAATTGTCCCCCGAGCATATTTAGTGGGAGCAATTCAAATAAATCAAGAAAGTTAAATAAAATGGCCTTATACTATGAGTTACCAATTATGCTTCAAGGGGAATAACCAATAAAACAAATATCTAGGTATTTGCTTGTCTTTAACTATTGTTGATCAATTAATTATCAATTAGAAATATTAATAAGGCACCCACTGATTCAGCACCCTATACATAATCTTATGCTCCTTGTGCTGAGTCATTGCTTCCATAAACACAATGGTGGCTTACTTGATAATTCCAACGAGTCCCGCTTCAATGAATAGGAACTGTAATTGCCTTAAAACACCCCCTTGTGGTAAACAGATAAATGGTTCTTTCATGGTAAAATGATAGTTTTCCGATACCTCTGTAACCTACTGAAATAATCAATTTCTAATTTTCAAGCTCTATTTATTTATCCATGAGCTTGAAAATTTAATCGATCAAATCACATTCCTCCAAGCAAATTCCCATAAAAAAATTAACTTTGTACTTTCCAATATAGACACCCAAAGAAAACGTTCAATGATTCATTTTTTTGTCTCTCCAAATTACAAGGTTTTTGCTGTTCAAACACATGCTGAGATAGCTCTGGACGATATTAAAAAACTAAATTGGTTATTTGGGGAATCACAGAAATCAGTTGATTTGGTACTGCTGGGCTATTATGTTGGGCCCAGGGCGGCAATGATTACACCCTGGAGTACCAATGCCGTAGAGATTACACAGAACATGGGTATTTCAGGTATTATCCGCATTGAGGAATTTGAAAAAGTTCCTGCCGATTTTAATGCTTTTGACCCCATGCTTTCTCAGAAATACACGGAGCTTAATCAAGATATTTATACCATCCATATTGAGCCGGAGCCCATTCTGCAGATCAGCGATATAGCCGCCTACAATCAATCAGAAGGGCTAGCTTTAAGTTTGGAGGAAGTTGATTATTTGAATAATTTAGCTACCAAACTAGGCAGAAAACTAACAGATTCTGAAATTTTTGCCTTCTCCCAAGCTAATTCAGAGCATTGCCGTCATAAAATTTTCAATGGAACCTTTGTAATTGATGGGCAAGAAAAACCGACATCGCTATTCAAATTGATTCGTAAAACATCTGAAACGAATCCTAACGATATTGTTTCGGCTTATAAAGATAATGTGGCCTTTGTAAAAGGTCCAAAATTGACTCAGTTTGCACCAAAAAGTGCTGATAAACCTGATTTTTACGAAGAAAAAGAATTTGAATCTGTTTTATCGCTGAAAGCAGAAACCCATAATTTTCCTACTACGGTTGAGCCTTTTAATGGCGCGGCAACCGGTTCAGGAGGTGAAATACGCGACAGACTAGCCGGTGGGCAAGGTTCATTGCCATTGGCAGGAACAGCAGTCTATATGACGTCCTATTCGCGCTTAGGGTCGGGTCACCCTGATGCCAATCAGGGTCGGGAATGGGAAAATGCCATGCCTGAACGCCCATGGCTCTACCAAACGCCAGTTGACATCCTCATCAAAGCATCTAACGGAGCTTCAGATTTTGGAAATAAATTTGGTCAGCCATTGATCACAGGTTCGGTTTTGACATTTGAACATGAAGAAAGTGGGCGCAAAACTGGTTACGATAAAGTGATTATGCAGGCAGGAGGTGTGGGTTATGGAAAGCTAAATCAAGCCATCAAGCAAACTCCTCAATCAGGTGATAAAATTGTGATTCTGGGAGGCGAAAACTACCGTATCGGAATGGGTGGGGCTGCGGTTTCGTCAGCAGATACCGGTGCTTTTGGTTCTGGAATTGAGCTCAATGCCATTCAGCGTTCAAATCCTGAAATGCAGAAACGCGCCGCTAATGCTATTCGTGGATTAGTAGAAAGCGATCATAACCCAATCGTATCTATCCATGATCATGGTGCTGGAGGGCATTTAAACTGTCTTTCTGAATTGGTAGAAGCAACCGGCGGACTCATAGATCTAGATAAATTGCCTGTTGGCGACCCCACCTTATCTGCAAAAGAAATTATTGGTAACGAGTCACAAGAACGAATGGGATTGGTAATTGGCCAAAAAGATATAGATACTTTGAAGCGCATTGCCGACCGTGAGCGCTCGCCTATGTATGAGGTTGGTGATGTAACCAATGACCACCGATTTACCTTCGAATCAAAGTCAACAGGCTTAAAGCCAATGGATTATGCTTTAGAA
>CAIJME010000309.1 GCA_903821625.1 uncultured Sphingobacteriales bacterium
CGTGGGGGTTCGAGTCCCTTCATCCGCACTGATTAATTCCCCGGCTACAAACCGGGGAATTTTTGTATAAACTAAAACGACATAAAACTCAGAAAATGAACATTACACAGGACAAAATAGACAATCTGAATTCTGTACTAACTGTTAAGATTAATCCTGAAGATTACAAAGAGCGTGTAGAAAAGGCGATTAAAGCCCAAGCAAAAAAAGCAAAACTACCTGGATTTCGTCCCGGAATGGTTCCTGCAGCACATATCAAAAAAATGTATGGTAAGAGTATCTTAGTTGATGAAGTCAACACTATTCTGAATGATACGTTAAGTAATTATATCACTGATAATAAACTTGAAGTTCTTGGTCAGCCATTACCTAAGGTTGATGATAGCAAGGAGTTTAATTGGGATTTTACTGATGATTTTGAGTTTGTTTACGAACTAGGATTGGCTCCAGAATTTGAACTTGAATTTACATCAAAAGACAAATTAACCTATTATCAGGTGAAAGTTGATCCAGGAACACTAGCATCTCGTATCACGAACCTAAGAAAAAGCTATGGCAAAATGTCAAATCCTGACGTATCGGCAGATGATGATGTTTTATATGCAGATTTAAAGCAGCTTTCTGCTGATGGTTCTGTTTTTGAAGGTGGCATAAGTGCTACTGCATCTGTTCGTTTGGATCAGGTAGGTGATACCAAGATCAAAAAGTCACTGATAGGATTAAAGAAAGAAGCAGTTGTGAATGTAGATCTTCAGAAAGCATTTGACGGCAACGCTACAATTATTGCCAAGGTGTTAAATATTTCTGAAGAAGATGCTCAAGACCTTAAATCTAAATTTCAGTTAACGGTTCAAAATATTAATCGTCTGGAAGAAGGAGATTTAAATCAGGAGTTCTTTGATAAGATATTCGGTGCTGATGTTGTTAAAACTGAAAAAGAGTTTAAAGAGAAAATCAAAGAAGAGCTTGAAAGCATGATGGTTCAAAATGCTGACCAGAAGCTTCAGGCAGACATGCTTCAGTTTGGTTTAGAAAAAGCTAAACTGAGTCTTCCTGATCAATTTCTAAGACGTTGGCTAAAAGCAACTAATGAAAAACTGAGTGATGAGGAATTAGCACAAGGTTATGATGATTTTGCTCGTAACTTGCGCTGGACTTTTATTGAAAATAAGATCATCAAGGACAATAAATTGGAGATCAAGTATGAAGAAGTTTTTGCGGCTGCTAAAAATCGTTTAGATTCACAGTTCCGTATGTATAGTCCGCAGCCACTTTCTGAAGAACAACTGGGACAATATACAGCACAGTTTTTGCAGAATAAAGAAAATGCAAACAGGATATTTGAAGAGGTAAAAGCTCAGCATGTATTTGAATATCTCAAAGGTGTTATTACCTTAGACAAAAAGGATATTCAATATGATAAATTCCTTGATTTGAAGTAAATAATGATTTTTTGGACTTATTAATTCCATTTATTTTGATCATTGATTTACAACATAAAAAATAAATGCTAAATTTTAATTAGAATATTTCAAAATGAACATTGATAAGAACGAATTCAGAAAATATGCGGTAAAACATCATCGCATTGGTGGCCATCATGTAGATAGTTTTATAGGCAGGGTTCAAAATGCTTCCATACCTACTGCAATGACTCCTTACATTATTGAGGAGCGTCAATTGAACGTAGCACAAATGGATGTGTTCTCACGTTTAATGATGGATAGGATTATCTTTTTAGGTGATGCTGTTCACGAAGGAATTGCAAATATCATTCAAGCACAGTTATTGTTCCTACAATCTGCTGATGCTAAAAGAGATATTCAAATTTATATTAATTCGCCAGGTGGTTCTGTATATGCTGGTTTAGGTATCTATGATACGATGCAATATATTACGCCAGATGTTGCGACTATCTGTACAGGTATGGCAGCCTCAATGGCTGCTGTATTGCTTTGCGCAGGCACCAAAGGTAAAAGAGCGGCATTGCCTCATTCAAGAGTAATGATTCACCAGCCTTCTGGTGGTGCTCAGGGAGTTGCATCAGATATGGAGATCAACCTTCGTGAGATGTTAAAACTTAAGAAAGAACTTTACGATATCATTGCTAAACATTCAGGACAAACCTATGAATGGGTTGAAAAAGCATCTGACCGCGATTACTGGATGATTGCAAATGAAGCAAAAGAGTTTGGTATGATTGATGAAGTATTAGTTGGAACCGGAGATAAATAAGCATGAGTAAAGTAAATAAAGATGTTAAATGTTCTTTCTGCGGCTCTGGCAAGCAGGATACGCTCATGCTGATTGCTGGTTTGGATGCTCACATTTGTGATAAGTGTGTTACTCAGGCCAATCAGATTTTGGCAGAAGAACTTAATGTCCGTAAAACTAAATCTACTCAAACTTTTGAAACTCTTTTAAAGCCGATTGAGATCAAGACACACCTTGACCAATATGTCATAGGGCAAGATCAAGCAAAAAAAATACTTGCTGTAGCAGTTTACAATCACTACAAACGTCTGAACCAAAAAATTGGTAAGGATGAGGTTGAAATAGAGAAGTCAAATATTATTATGGTTGGCGAAACCGGAACAGGAAAAACCTTACTTGCCAAAACAATTGCCAAAGTATTAAATGTACCTTTCTGTATCTGCGATGCAACCGTATTAACTGAAGCAGGATATGTAGGGGAGGATGTAGAAAGCATTTTAACACGTTTGCTGCAGGCCGCCGATTATGATGTCAGCACTGCTGAACGTGGAATTGTATATATCGATGAGGTAGATAAGATTGCCCGAAAAAGTGATAATCCTTCGATAACCCGGGATGTCTCAGGCGAAGGAGTTCAGCAGGCTTTGTTGAAGATATTAGAAGGAACTATAGTTAATGTTCCACCTCAGGGAGGAAGAAAGCATCCGGATCAAAAAATGATTGCCGTGAACACCAATAATATTCTTTTTATTTGCGGAGGGGCCTTCGATGGTATTGAGAAGAAGATTGCAAATAGGCTTCGAACTCAAACAGTTGGGTATAAGGTTGAAAAAGATGAGTTTACTATTGACCTGAAGAACCTATACAAATACATTACTCCACAGGATCTGAAGTCATTTGGGCTTATTCCTGAATTAATAGGTAGGCTTCCGGTTATTACACACTTAAACCCATTGGATAGGGATACCTTATTAAGTATTTTAACTGAACCAAGGAATTCTCTAATCAAGCAATATAAAAAGTTGTTTGAATACGAGCATGTGAATCTTGATTTTGAAAAAGATGTAATGGAATTCATTGTAGATAAAGCCATGGAATTTAAGCTTGGAGCTAGAGGCTTAAGGTCTATTTGTGAAGCAATTATGATCGATGCAATGTATGAAACACCCTCTGGTAAAACAGGAAAAGAATTGTATATCACACTGGATTATGCCAAAGATAAATTTGAAAAATCTGATCTGAAAAAACTTAAAGTTGCATAAATGAGCCCCGATTAAATCGGGGTTTTTTGTAGGCTAAAAAATAGAATGATGAATAAGAAACAAGAGGCTAAAGTGGAGGTAACAGAATCAGTAAAGAAGACCGATGAAGTTGAAACTCCTGTTAAAGCAGTACTTAAAAATAAGTCGGATATTGTTGATAACTGGCTACCCCGTTATACGGGTAGGCCTTTAATCGATTTTAGTAAATTTATTCTATTAACCAATTTTTCTAGGTACCTCAACCTGTTTTCTGAATGGCATGACCATGCTCCAATCATTGGACTAGATAAACCTATGCAGAGTGTATCGGCTAATGGCATTACATTGATCAATTTTGGAATGGGTAGCCCAATGGCGGCTACTATGATGGATCTTTTGACCGCTATTCAGCCAAAAGCAGTTTTATTCTTGGGAAAGTGCGGAGGGCTGAAAAAAAAGAATAAGATCGGTGATCTAATCTTACCAATAGCAGCGATAAGAGGTGAGGGAACTTCCAATGATTATCTGCCTGCAGAAGTTCCTGCATTGCCATCATTTGCATTACAAAAGGCGATCTCAACAACCATTCGCGATCATTCTCGTGATTATTGGACTGGAACTGTATACACGACTAACCGACGGGTTTGGGAACATGATAAGAGTTTCAAAAAATATCTAAAAACGTTGCGAGCCATGGCAGTGGATATGGAAACTGCAACAATTTTTACAACTGGATTTGCAAATAAAATTCCAAC
>CAIJME010000310.1 GCA_903821625.1 uncultured Sphingobacteriales bacterium
CATCTCTGAAGTTTTTACTGGAAAAGTTGAACTTGACATGCCCGCAAACCGACCTTCATAGGGAACGTCATCTTTGCTGCTTTGCAAATAGGTATTAATCGGATATAAAGTATTCCAATCCTGTTTCAAATATTTTTCAGGATATTTTTGATCGTTAAATTTGCTTACCCATGATGGAAGGGCCTTCATATAATAAGTACTCGTGATCCAGTTTCCAGAACCGCCATCGTACCAGTATGCAGCATTTGCGGTATGGCCTCCGGGTAGGATAGATCCGCGGTCTTTGGATGCAATTGCAATAACTTTTGATCTGAAATTTGTGGCCAGTCTCAACTCATCTGTCATAGATGTGACGAGCATGTTTTTAGGCGACATTTTACCCGCTGATTCAGAGTCACTTCCTACTGTAGAAACAGTGGAGTCGGCAGCGCAGTACATTGTTTTTCCGGTAGCTTGAATAATCCAGTCATTACCTGTAATGCCATGAATTGCAGGAATTGAACCTGTGTATACCGTTGAATGTCCAATACCGGTTACACTTGGAATGTAATTGATATAAGCATTTTCGCATGAAAATCCTTCATTAAGCATTCTTTTAAAGCCTCCGTTACCATAACGCTCATAAAAACGATATAAATAATCCCAGCGCATTTGATCAACCATAATTCCTACCACTAATTTTGGACGCGGAATATCTGAACTTTTTACCGGGCTTGTTAATTTTGCCTGCTGCGCATTTAAAGAAATTCCAGAAAGGCATAATAAGGTGATAAACAGAATTTTAATTTTCATTTTATTGCAATTGTAAAATTATTTTTATAAAAATAAGGCTTTGGTTTTCATTGTTTATGGCTTCAATCACATGAATGAAACTGTAATCAAATATCCTATTTTAAAACCAAGTAATTTGTAAAGAAAACAATACTTAATTGTTATTATTCTGGTTAATAAAATAATGAATAATGGTTTTGTTTGGGTTAAACAGCAAAGATTTCTTTTTTGTGTATTTTTTTCATGATCACACCCAACATTAATTGCTCCTTTTTCAAGCTGTAAACTATTGGTATACAGTTTGCCAAGAATTTTTCCGGAGCTTTTAATCCAATAGAATCAGCTTTTACTGTGCCATTTATTGTTCCAAAAATCACGATTTCGCGGGTATGTACATTACCTTCAATCAGTCCGTTTTCTTTGGTTATAATTTTATCATCAATAAAACATCTCCTTTAAGTTTATTCCGGAATTTGCTGACTTAAACAATGAAGCGTCCCAAAGCCCCAAATTAGGTCAATTGCACTGATTGGAATGATGGTTCTGTCAGGAAAACAATCTGCAATAATTTGGAGGGCTTCAGGGTCTTTCGGATCGTTAAACACAGGAACAAGTACTGATTTGTTTAGAATCAGAAAATTGGCGTAGCTGGCAGGCAAGCGTAAACCATCAAAGTCGAGTTGACCCGGCATAGGTAAGCTAACAATAGTTGGTGCTTTCCCGTTTTCTAATTTAGCATGCTGGAGGCGTTTCAAATTTTCTTGTAAGGCATGATAATTACTGTCTTTGGGATCAGATTCTACTACGGTTATGATCGTGTTTTCATTAACAAACCTGCACAGATCATCGATATGGCCATGGGTATCATCGCCCGCTATTCCATCAGCAAGCCAGATGGTATTCGTAATTCCTAGAAATTCTTTGAAGATTGCTTCATAATCAGTTTTGGTAAATCCCGGATTTCTTACCTGAATATCAGGATGCATCAGGCATTCTTCTGAAGTTAATAAGGTTCCTTTCCCATTTACATCGATGGCGCCTCCTTCAAGGATTACAGGCTTGCCTTTGTACATGACCTGCGTAGGTGGAATATTTAAAAATGAGGAAACTGCTGTGGGAATTATTCGGTCAAGTTGAAAGTTCTTGTATTTAGCCCAACCATTAAAGTTGAAATTTAAGGCCTCCCTTTTACTTCCATTTTTAACAATGATCGGACCCGAGTCGCGCATCCAACTTCGATTTGTCTTCTGGATAATATAGGATACATTTTTTAGCTCAACATGAGCTTTTTTAAGCATTACATGAGCTTTTTCCTTTATCTTTTGATTCGCTACAACTAGGAAAACTTCTTCATAGCTTGCTATTTTTTTTATGAATTCAACAAAAGCCCACTGAACTGCCCCAAATTTTCCTGGCCAGTCATTTCCGTTAGTTGGAAAACAAAGTAGTATCCCTTGCTGTTTTTCCCACTCAGCGGGAAATCGTCTTTCAGTACTCATATTAAAGAATCGCTCTTTTTGTGATATCGCCATAAGCATCAATCCTTCGGTCTCTGAAAAAGGGCCAATTTTGGCGTACATTTTCCTGTAGTTCGAGGTCAACTTCAGCAATCAGAATCTCTTCCTGATCATGAGATGCTTGTGCCAGTATCTCACCCTGCGGACCAGCAATAAAGGAAGAGCCCCAAAATTGAATCCCTTCAGTACCGGGTACATATTTTTCTAATCCGATGCGGTTTGCAGCAGCTACATAAACACCATTTGCCACAGCATGCCCCTTCATTGCATTCATCCAGGCTCCATGTTGTTTTTCACCGTATTCTGCTTTCTCTAATGGGTGCCATCCAATAGCAGTAGGATAGAATAAAACCTCTGCTCCCTGCAAAGCTGTTAGTCTTGCAGCCTCCGGGTACCATTGGTCCCAGCAGATTAGCGTGCCTATTTTACCTTTTTGAGTTGGAAAAGTTTTGAATCCGATATCTCCAGGCGTGAAATAGAATTTTTCATAAAAATGAGGATCATCCGGGATATGCATTTTGCGGTATAATCCAGCTTCTGAGCCATCGGTATCAATAATGTATGCGCTATTATGATAAATACCGGCCATTCTTTTTTCGAAGAAAGGTACAATGATTACTACTCCAAGTTCCTTTGCAAGCGCGCTAAAAGCAATAAAAGAGGTACTATATAGCGGTTCGGCTAAGGCAAAATTGTCTGTGTCTTCGGTCTGGCAGAAATAATGACTACTGTATAATTCTGGTAGTGAGATAAC
>CAIJME010000311.1 GCA_903821625.1 uncultured Sphingobacteriales bacterium
TAATCAGGGAATGCATCAGTTAACTCTTGCAACCTGCGCAATAGCCCTCGATTCGCAACCAGAAAGTAATTTATGGATCGACTGGATTTTTGCTGCCAATGGAGGAAATATTCCGGGACTGATGATTTCAACATTCGACAGAGATGGCACCTCAAATGAAGGTGCTCCGGGCTATAACCTGTATTGGGGTCGTTTTATTACTCAGGTTGCTGAACGTCTGCAGGGCTATCCGGCTTATACAAAACATAATATCATAAAGGAGTTTCCGCAGTTCAATACTACGTTCCTTGCGGCCTATAGGATGGCAGCACTCGGTATAGCCATACCAAATATGGGGGATAGTGGCTCAACCGGAACAGTTAGCAATAGTTATGCCGACCCTAAATTTATTGCCAAGGGATATATTTTTACCAAAGATCCTGAATTTGCAAAAGCTGCATACTTATCCAATAAAAATTCGGCAGATAAACTTGGCAGAGACATCTTTTCTGAAGATCCAGATGCAATCAGCAAAGAAATACAAAAAATAGCTGAGCCCCTTGGTATGAGACCACAGGGAGGGTATTTAATGAGTGGCTTCGGGCTTGCCTTACTGGAAAACGGAATAGGAAATAGCGGAGTTGCGCTAGCAAATAATTTTGGCAGAACCATCATGCATGCGCATCCCGATCTAATGAACTTTGACCTTCTTGCTTTTGGCAAGTGGCTTGCACCAGATCACGGATATCCTGAATTTGCTACTAAAATACCGAGTAATACGGATTGGACAGGAAGTACTGTTGCTCATAATCTGGTATTTGTCAATGAAAAGCCTCAAAAAGAAGTATGGGGTGGACATACTAAACTTTTCAAGCAATTAAAGGGGTTTGGCGTATTTGAACTTGATGGCCAAAAAGCTTATCCCGAAACAAAAACCTACCAAAGAACCATGTTCCTGGTAGATGCAGAATCAGGCCAGAACAATTCTTATGTTATTGATATTTTCAAGGTAGAAGGCGGAAATGATCATCTGTATAGCTTCCATGGCCCACCAGGAGAGATCAGCAACACGGGTCTGCGGTTAACCGAACAAAAAACCGGAACCTATGCCGGCGAGCATATTGAAAAAGGGCTTGCAGCCAATGGTTTTCCGCAGGGTTATTCCTTTTTTTATAATGTAAAAAAAGACCTGAATCCACCTGCAAATAGTATGCTCGACTGGAAAGTTGAGACCGGTTATAGAGGATTAAAAGCAGGTGAAAATATACATCTTAGAATGTATTCTTTAACACAGTCAAATGACATTGCTTTAGCAGACGGAGACCCACCACAAAACAAACCGGGCAATCCTAAGAAACTGGGTTATGTGCTGATGCACCGCAAGGGTGAAAACCTCAACAGCACCTTCATTTCTGTATTTGAACCTTACAAAGAAAACCCATTTATTAAATCTGTCAAACGTATTGATAGTGGAGATGAGTCGCAGATAGCCCTTAAAATTGAACTTAGCAATGGAAGTATTGATTACGTGCTTTATAATCCGGATACAGAAAAATTAATGAAGATAGAAGATAGCATCAATATGTCAGGCAATATCGGATTCATCAGGAAGCAGGACGGCAGGGTAGTAAAGTCTTTGATTATTAATGGAAAATCATTGAACCACGGGAGTATGACTCTTAAATCTGCTGGACAGATCAGGGGCAAAATAGTTAAGATGAATAAGAATCCTTCAGGCAGCGGGTGGGTACTTGTAGATCAGGTCCTGCCTGAAAATGGAAGCCTGAACGGCGAACAACTTATTATCGCCAATAAAGGCGAAAGAGATGCAACGTATACCATTAAAAGTATAAAACGCGAGGGTAAATACAGTAGAATTGAATGCGGTCCAATAACCTTTGCCATAGGCTTGAAAAATCCGGTAGTGCAAAATTCAACAGATCCATACGCCAGCTTCATCTATGAATTTGAGGAAGGTGACTCCTTCACAATTCCATCTCATAACGAATGGTCATCTAAAAAATAATAGTACGATATGTCGACAAAAAA
>CAIJME010000312.1 GCA_903821625.1 uncultured Sphingobacteriales bacterium
AATAAAGCATATAATCTATTCGGCATAGAAACTTCAGACCCACTTTTTACCTTATTAAATGATCCGGATAGCGCCCAATGCTTGTCGGAACAATTTACCTTTCTGGATGGTGATAAACCTCATCCTCTATGCAAGATTGCAGCAGAACAAGTACAAGGTTATCTGATCAATCAAAAAGACTGGATTCATAATTTTGGTTTAAACGCATCACAAAAAGGAACTGTAATTGGTAAGATGTTTGGAGTTCTGGTAGTTAAAACTCCTCGAAATGAAATAGGTTATCTAGCTGCTTTTTCAGGAAAACTTGGAGGTGCTAATCACCATGCTAAATTTGTTCCTCCGGTTTTCGACAGCCTAACAGAAAACAACTTTTTAAACCGAGGAATGGCTGAACTCAACACAATGAATCAGGAAATTTCTGAAGAAAATGAATATAGGCTGGAGGGCTATCTGGATCGAATCAGTATCCTCAAAACTACAAGAAGAAAACTCTCAAACGGCTTGCAGCAGGAATTATTCAATCATTATCATTTTTTGAATCAACGTGGGCAAAAAAAGAGCTTGATCGAGCTTTTTGCTAAAGCCTGCTATAAAAACCCACCTGCGGGTGCCGGAGAATGTGCCGGACCCAAACTACTTCAATACGCTTTTCAACATAAAATGAAGCCAATCGCCATCGCAGAATTCTGGTGGGGCCAATCCCCAAAATCAGAACAATGGAAGCATGGTCACTATTACCCCTGCTGTAAAGAAAAATGTGAGCCCATTCTAGCCCACATGCTAGACGGAATAGTTTGATGATATAATCTGCGATATAGACTGTTTGATATCCTTGAATTTAACCCTCAGTAAAATAAACTAGCTATAAAACATATTTTTTTGCCTTTAATGTAATTTTATATATATTTTATTTGAATTGCTAAAATATTTCTATTTTTAAATTTGTAATATTTTAATTACAATTAAACCTTTGTCTTCGTGCGAGCTAGCTCACAAATCTATCACATGTTAATATTTGATTTCAAGAATTACAAAAACTATGGCGCCTAATAAGTTAGTTTCCATAGTTATACCTGCATTTAATGAGTCAGGAAACATAGCAAAAATATGTTCAGAGATTGGCGAAGTTTTCAGTAAGCTAACCTATTCTTATGAAATTATTCTTGTAGCCGATGGCTGCACAGATAATACAATGAAGACCATTGAAACGCTCATTTCAATCAATAAAAACATATTTTTCATTGAATTTTCACGAAATTTTGGTCATCAGCTAGCATTAAAAGCAGGCTTAGACTATGCAAAAGGCGATTGTGTCATCAGTATGGATTGCGACCTACAGCACCCTCCAGGCCTCATCCCTGAATTATTAGCAAAATGGGAAGAAGGATTTGAAGTGGTTTACACTATTCGTTTAGAAGATAAAAAACTACCGCTAGGAAAAAAAATATCTTCAAGGCTTTTCTATAAAACATTAAACAGCCTTTCAAATGTTGAATTGGAAACCGGATCGGCAGATTTTAGATTGCTTGACAGTAAGGTAGTATCTGTGATCCGAAATTTTCATGAGAATGAACCATTTTTGAGAGGTTTATTCAAATGGATAGGTTTTAAACAAACCTCAATAATGTTCATGCCTAACGCCAGACATAGTGGAAAAAGCAAATACAGTATCCAAAAAATGATCAAATTTGCTCTTCAGGGGGTAACATCATTTTCTATCAAACCTCTATATGCGGCGATCTATCTAGGCTTTTCATTCTCTATCTTGTCTCTTTTATATATTCCTTATGTGATACATGCTTTTCATACCGGCAAGGAGGTCTCTGGCTGGGCATCTATCATTATGACCATCGTATTCTTAGGTGGATTACAACTGACCATTTTAGGAATCATCGGAATCTATATTGGTAAAATGTTCATGCAGGTAAAGAATAGACCTAATTATATCATTCGTTCTACAAATATTAAAGAACAAAGCAATGATCCTTCTTAGTTTTGATATTGAGGAGTTTGATATGCCTCTTGAATATGGAAAAGAAATAGATTTTCAAGATCAGATAAATATATCCATCAGTGGTACAAATCATATTCTCGATATTCTCGAAAAGCATAAGGTAAAAGCTACCTTCTTTAGCACGGTAGTCTTTGCCCAAAATGCTCCAGAAGTTATCAAACGAATAATCAGAAGTGGTCATGAATTGGCATCACATAGTTATTACCATTCCAGCTTTAAACTAGAACACCTTGTAACTTCCAAAAAAGCACTGCAGGAGATCTCTGGACAGCAGATTGCCGGATTTCGAATGCCTAGGATGAAGCCAGTTGATGAAAATGAATTAAGTAAAGCCGGCTATTTGTACAATTCTTCGATCAATCCGACCTATTTACCCGGTCGGTACAATAATTTAGCGGAACCAAGAACACGATTTAAGGAAGCTGGTATATGGCAAATCCCATCGTCTGTAAGTCCTTGGGTACGATTCCCCCTATTCTGGTTGTCTTTTCACAACCTTCCATTAAACATTTATACCTGGCTCGCTCAGAAAACATATAAAAAAGATGGCTACTTGAACATCTATTTCCACCCATGGGAATTCACCGACCTGAAAGATAAAAAGCGGTTTGGCTTACCCGGATATGTGAGTAAAAACTCAGGAATAAAAATGATAGAA
>CAIJME010000313.1 GCA_903821625.1 uncultured Sphingobacteriales bacterium
TATTTTTTGAACACGATCCTGTGAATGAATGTTGCACGCTACAAGAAACAGAAAAAGGCATCCGTGTTAAGGATACCTTTAAATTAAGTGAGATCTGAATTAGTGGAGTGTATTAAGAGCCATTCATTTCAATAAATGGCTATTAGTCTTTTAACTACTCACAATTATCTTTCATAATTATTGATAAAATCAGATTTATGGTATAATAACCTGCGGCTTAGTGCCAGTGATTTGATCTATTTCTTCCATTACTTGACTAGTAATTAATGGCACTACCTCTAAAGCAGTTAAATTTTCTTTCAATTGTGCTCCTTTAGAGGCACCCAATATCACAGTGCTGACATTAGGATTTCTTAGACACCATGCAATGGCCAATTTTGCTAATGAGGTATTTAACCTGTCAGCAAGATCTTTAAGTAATTTAACTTTACGGATATTATCTTCAACAAGAAGTCTATTTCTTAGCCATTCTATATTATCCATACTAAAACGTGCATCTTTTGGATCAGCTTCATTGTATTTACCTGAAAGTAAACCCGAAGCCAGTGGACTCCAGATGGTAGTTCCCATCCCAAAATCTCGGAATAACAATAAGAACTCCATTTCCATTTTATCACGCCAAAGCATATTATATTGTGGCTGCTCCATTACTGGATGAACTAAATGATTCTTTTCTGCAAAATAGTGAGCCTGCATGATCTCTAAAGCACTCCATTCTGATGTACCCCAGTAAAGGGCTTTTCCTGATTGAACTAACTGATGCATCGCCCAAACAGTTTCTTCAATAGGTGTTTCTTTATCAGGGCGATGACAATAGATTAGATCGACATAATCAAGTTGTAAGCGTTTCAAGGCATTGTGAGTTCCTTCAAAAAGATGCTTTTTAGATAGGCCAATCATATTCGGCTTTTTTTCTTCTGCACCAAAAAATATCTTACTTGAAACGATGTAAGAACTACGATCCCAATTTTTCTTTTTCAGGATATTGCCCATCACTATCTCTGACTTACCCCCAGCATAGCCTTCAGCATTGTCAAAAAAATTAACTCCGCCCTCGTAGGCGATATCCATAAGTTCTTCAGCAACCTTATCTTCAATCTGCTGACCAAAAGTTAACCAGCTTCCAAGTGAGAGTGCACTAACTTTTAATCCTGATTTTCCTAAACGCCTGTATTCCATCATTTTATATATAATTTGTTCGGTTTAATTTCCCAATCTAAATTAACAATTTAGGAGCTAAAAAAAACAATTTTGATTTCATGAGCTAAAAAATTACATAGGTCTGTATTATTTTTTAAATTGGCGCTTCAAAATGTAAATGAGATTCGCACATGCGAAACTAAAAAAATGCAGCTTACTCAACTAGAAATAAAAGGTTTTAAAAGCTTTGGCGATAAAATAACAATCAACTTCAATGAAGGTGTGACAGCTATTGTTGGACCAAATGGTTGTGGTAAGTCAAATGTTGTGGATGCAATTCGATGGGTTCTCGGAGAACAGAGTACACGTATGCTTCGTTCTGAAAAGATGGAAAATATAATTTTCAATGGAACAAAAACACGTAAACCTTCAAACCTTGCAGAGGTATCCTTAACTTTTAACAATACGAAAAATATACTTCCAACAGATTATACAAAAGTAACTATTACCCGAAAGCTGTATCGCTCTGGCGAAAGTGAATATAGGCTAAATGACATCCAATGCCGTTTAAAAGATATTACAGACCTTTTTCTGGATACTGGAATCGGATCAGACTCCTACTCTATCATTGAACTTAAAATGATCGATGAGATCATTGCCAATAAAGACAATTCAAGACGTGCATTATTTGAAGAGGCATCCGGAATATCAAAATACAAACTTCGAAAAAAACAAACATTTAACAAGCTCAAAGATACAGAGGCAGATCTGAGTCGAGTTGAAGATTTACTTTTTGAAATTGATAAAAACCTAAAAACTCTTGAAAATCAAGCTAAAAAAGCCGAACGCTATTTTAGATTAAAAGAGCAGTATAAAAGTCTCAGTATAATGTTGGCTTCCTTCCGAATCATTAGCTTTAGGGAGGCTCTTTCTAGGCTTGAAGACAAGGAACAACAACAATCACTGAGCAATACTGAAATTAGCAGCACTATAAGTAACCTTGAGGCCGCATTGCAGCAGCAAAAGCTTGAATATTTAAACCTGGAAAAAAATCTATCCGTTCAACAAAAGGCAAGCAATGAATTTATTGCCAAGATTCGTAACTATGAGAGTGATAAGAAGCTAAAAAATGAACAATTAAGGTTTCTGGAAGATAAAAAAAATAGACTCAATGATGAATTAGAAAAAGACAAAAATCAATTAAATCATGTTTTTTACAATCAGAAGCGATTGAATGAAGAACATCTTCAGGAGAGCGAAATTCTTGAAAAAATCAGAACTACTACTTCATTACAGCATCTTGAAATTACAGAACTTAGAACTAAACAACAAAAATCAAAAACTGATCTAGATCTATTCAGCAACGAAAATAACGTGCTACAGAATCAAGTATATAAACTTGAAAAAGATATTGCTATCCTTCATATTCAGAAAGATGCTCTTTATCAAGAAAGTAGCCGTAATATGGAGGATACCCGTTCAAAAGAAACAGAGCTGAATGAGTTTAATAAAGTAATTGATGAGATTGGTGAAAAGCTGAAAAACAAGCAAAAGGAATTCAATCAAAATAAAGAACTGGAAAATGAGCTGAGTATACAAATTCAGCGAAGCACCGAACAATTAAAAGGACTTAATGAATCACTGAATCAGGAAAGCAGGAAACTTGACGCTAAGCAAAACGAATATAACCTCACTAAATCGATGGTTGATAATCTGGAAGGTTTTCCTGAATCCATTCGTTTTCTGAAAAAAAACACGAGCTGGGCAAAACAGGCTCCCCTATTTTCTGATATTTTGTTTTGCCGAGAAGAGTATAGGATAGCAATAGAAAACTATCTTGAACCAGTAATGAACCATTATGTTGTTGAAACACAAACGGAAGCAATACAGGCTATTAGATTGTTAAATGATTCATCAAGAGGACGTGCAAACTTCTTTATTTTGGATGCTCTCAATAAAATATCTAAACGAAATTCAGATAAATTACCCAGTCAAAACCTGATTTCAGCATTAGATATCATTGATACCGACTCCAAATACCGTCCGCTATGTGAAATGCTATTATACCATGTTTATCTCCTTGAATCAGGTGATGATCAGGAAATAAAGTCGGCATTGCCAGAAGAACAATATATAATCCTAAGTAAATCAGGCATGTTCTCTAAAACTCGTATGGGTATGTCAGGAGGCTCTGTAGGATTATTTGAAGGTAAACGAATAGGACGTGCCAAAAACCTTGAAAAGCTCAGTAAAGAAATAAGTACCACAGAATCAGGCATTATTAAATTAAAAAATGCCCTTTCCTCCGAAGATGAAAAACTAAAAAGTCTGCAGGAATCATCCCAGAAAGAAAATTTACAAATACTACAATTAGAAATTAACAAACTAGAGAATGAGCTCACTTCGGTTAAAACAAAGCAAGAACAATATCTAGCATTTATTGAAAACAGCCTGAATAGAAAGCAAGATATTGAGCTTAAAATATCAAGTATCAGTAATGAATTATTAGCTTCTGAACCCCTATTGTTGGAATTGAAAAATAGTTTGGAAATTAAACAATCGCGCTTGCTCAATTATCA
>CAIJME010000314.1 GCA_903821625.1 uncultured Sphingobacteriales bacterium
ACCTGCACGTACATGTATTTTCTGGAACTAATTTAAAGCAGGAATACATGAATGGCCCAAGTTCAGTTTGGCCTGATGGCTTTACATTCCGATCGGGTGTTACAACAGTAGGAGATGCTGGCAGTTCGGGATGGCGCAGTTTTCCTGAATTCAAGAAGAATATCATTGACAGATCACAAACAAGGGTTCTTGCTTTTCTGAATATTATCGGTGACGGAATGGGTCAGTATCAGCAAAATGTAAATGATTTGGATCCCAATAAGGCAGCTGAGGTTGCAATAGCCAATAAAAAGGATGTGGTAGGTTTTAAATCTGCTCATTTTAGCGGAGATCCATTCATAGCTTTGGATAGTGCTGTAAAAGCTGGAACTATTGCTAATATGCCCGTCATGCTTGATTTAACCTATCCTTCAAAGCCAAGCATTAGTTCTGTCGAGGATCTGTTTATGAAACATCTTAGACCTGGCGATATTTTTACTCACATGTACCGCCTAACCTTTCCATTTTTCTATGATAATGATCAAGTTTCAGCGCTTGCATTTGCAGCACAAAAAAGAGGAATACTTTTCGATATTGGACATGGTGGCAATGGATTTACATTTGCCCGTGCAATACCATCAGTAAAACAAGGGTTTTTACCTTATTCAATAAGTACCGACCTGCATATTTCAAGTATGAATGCAGGAATGAAGGACATGAGCAATATTATGTCCAAGTTTTTAAATATGGGATTGCCACTGCAAGATGTTATTTTACGATCAACCTGGAATCCTGCCCAAGAAATAAAAAGAGAAGAACTGGGTAATCTTTCTGTAGGATCGGTAGCAGATATAGCCATATTCACCTTGAAAAAAGGAAATTTCGGATTTATTGATTCTCATAACTACCTACTTAAAGGAACAAAAAAACTAGAATCCGAATTAACGATCAGGGCCGGAAAAATAGTTTGGGATCTGAATGGCATTGCAGGTAGAACTGATAAAGAAAGTACAGTACTAACTTTCAAGTAATCAAGGATGTTCCAATGGTATTCTTTAATGTAGCAAATAAGAATTCCTAACTGAAGCCATACCAATTGATTCAGTAGATAAATGCCTAAATTAACGTGAGTTCGTTATCAAACTATCTAAATATTAAGATTTAACCACATAGAATGGCTTTTATTATGCTTTAAAGGAAACATAGATTGAAAATCACATAGATTGAAGCGAAGCTTCAAGGCTATCTCTGTCTAAAATGTTGGACAGAAACTATAAAATGCTATGTTTCTATGTGGTTTTTTTAAAAATTCTATCGAGTTCACGTTAAATTAATGAGCATATTATCTATTTGACCACAATTTTCCTTTTCACCAGATAGTCATACACCAAAGATGCCAGGTATTGATACCCATCCTTATTAGGATGAACACCATCTTTGATTGTCATTAAATTAGCCTTGCCTTTAAAAGGACTAGTAAGATCAAGGAAGTAGGTATTTTCAGCGTTGGCAATCTTCTTTATTCTTTTCCTGAGTTCCCAAATCCTGGGCCTTCTGCCAGTAAGGTCTGTAATCCTTTCAGGGCTTAAC
>CAIJME010000315.1 GCA_903821625.1 uncultured Sphingobacteriales bacterium
GGACATTGATACCATTGCTCCGGATCAAAAAGTCAAGCAATTAGGCAAAGAACTTTCCTCCTACCATAAAAACCCAACATTTAAAACTTGTACCACCATGGGGCAGCTGGTATTTGAATGCCTGAGCCAGATTGTTGGGAAACGACAGGGGTAAACTGATGAAATTAATACTTTGTAGATAAAAATGGAATCAATCTAGTCGATCCACTCAAAACCGGTATAAGGAATTAATGCTGCAGGAATTTTAATACCCTTCTCTGTTTGATTGTTTTCCAAAAGCGAGGCCACGATACGAGGTAATGCTAGCGCACTGCCATTTAAGGTATGTGCCAGCTGAGGCTTACCATCTTTACTCTTGAAACGTAGTTTTAGTCGGTTACTCTGATAGGTTTCAAAATTTGATACCGAAGATACCTCCAGCCAACGAGCCTGTGCGGCACACCATACTTCCATATCATACGTTTTAGCTGAAGTAAATCCCATATCGCCACCGCATAAACTTAAAACCCTATAAGGTAGTTCCAATGCCTGCAAAAGCGACTGAACATAATTGCTCATATCTTCAAGAACTTGATAAGAATTAGATGGATGAACAACCTGCACAATCTCAACTTTATCAAACTGATGCAATCTGTTCAAACCACGAACATGTGCGCCATATGAACCTGCTTCTCTGCGGAAACAAGGGGTATACGCACAATTTTTTACCGGCAACTCATCTTCCTTTAATATAACATCACGGTATAAATTAGTTACTGGAACCTCTGCAGTTGGAATCAGGTATAAATTATCAATGCCAATATGATACATCTGCCCTTCCTTATCCGGAAGCTGTCCGGTTCCAAAACCTGAAGCTTCATTAACCACGATAGGTGGCTGTATTTCACGGTATCCGGCTTCACTGGCACGATCCAGAAAGAAATTGATCAGTGCACGCTGAAGTTTAGCACCTTTGCCTTTATAAACAGGAAATCCGGCACCGGCTATCTTGTTACCAAGTTCAAAATCAATAATATCATATTTTGTTGCCAGCTCCCAGTGGGGGAGTGCATTTTGCATTAGGTTAGGAATCTTTCCGTTTTCTAGAGCTACCACATTTTCTTCTGGGGTTTTTCCTTTGGGAACAGAAATATGAGGTAAATTGGGAAGCAAGACAAGCTCGTTCTGTAATAGAATTTCAATAGCACTTAACTTTTCACCAAGTGTCTTTGATTGCTCTTTAAAGGTATTGGACTCTAACTTGATGCTTTCTGCTTCATCTTTGAGACCCTGGCGCATCAAATCGCCAATTTTTTTTGCAGATGCATTGCCCTCAGCGGCGATAGAGTCTAGCTGAGTTTGTGTTTTTCGGCGGTCATCATCTAATTTAATGATATTATCGACCAGCTCAGGATGTTTAAAATTCTTTACTGATAAACGATTTAAAACTTCATCCCTATTATCACGGATATAACTAACTTGCAGCATCTTTAATAAATTTAGACAAAGATATAAACAGTTTGGAGTTTGGGCTTTGGTTTTGTAGTTTTTCCTTAATTTTTGCCCGAATAAAATAAGAAACCATGAGTGGCAAACTCTTCCTTGTACCCACACCGATAGGAAATCTTGAAGACATGAGCTTCAGGGCTATCCGCATTTTGAAGGAGGTGGACCTCATTCTTGCAGAAGATACCCGCACCAGTGCCCCTTTATTGAAACATTTTGGCATTGATAAAAAACTATTTTCTCATCATCAGCACAATGAGCATAAATCAGTTACCGAGGTTATTCGCTTTTTAAAAGAAGGCAAACAAATAGCCCTAATCTCTGATGCAGGAACACCAGCAATTTCAGATCCCGGTTTTTTGCTTGTGCGTGAAGCCATCCGCAACGAAATTCCATTGGAATGCCTTCCCGGAGCTACCGCATTTGTCCCGGCATTGGTCAATTCTGGATTGGCAGCGGATAGATTTACTTTTGAAGGATTTTTGCCGGTTAAAAAAGGCCGACAAACACGCATGAAAGAGCTAGCAAACGAAACACGCACCATGATTTTTTATGAATCTCCGCATCGATTGCTGAAAACTTTGGAGGAACTTGGCCAGTATTTAGGTACAGATCGCCAGGCTTCCGTATCAAGGGAACTGACCAAAATGTTTGAAGAAACGGTCAGAGGAACTTTAAATGAAATTAAAAACCATTATGAAACTCATACCTTAAAAGGCGAGATCGTAATTTGCGTTGCCGGAAAATAAGCCTATTAAACAAATAAAATTATGGTAAAAAAACACAATTTATCTGATGAGCAGGATCCAAAAACTGCTGAAAAGGTTTTAGGGAAATTAAGCGATATGTTAACCTCGGGCGAGGCCGTACTTTATCTGGCTATACAGAAAAAACCTGCTGTAACTCTCATTCCAGACAGTATTGCGGTAACCAATAAACGGATCGTGTTCTGTATTCCTGAAAATCTTGGACTTACAACCAATTATATCACATTTAATTGGTCTGAAGTCAAAGAAGTATCTTTTAAAGAAGCGTTTTTTAGCTCAAAGTTTATTACTATCCCTAAACGAGGTGAAAATATAACCATTGATTATATACCCAAAGTTCAGGCAAGAAAACTATCCCAATTCTGTAATGAACAACTTGAAATTTATAAATCAGTATCTTCTGGACCAGAAAGTACATCGCTAAATGATAATTTGGATGAAGATTCAACAGGAGTAAGCACTATAAAAGATATAGAAGATGATCTTACTCAAAAACTGAAAAAGTTAAAAATTCTATTTGAAAAACAACTCATCAGTCAGGAAGAATACGAACGTAAAAAAGCAGATATTTTATCCCAATTATAAATGAAAAAAAATTACCAGCTCGCATTACTCAGCGCTTTTCTGCTATGGCTGGCATGGCCACCAATGCCATTTACTGCACTAATTCTGCTTGTGGCATTAGTACCACTACTTCAGGCTGCAGAAAACATCATTCAATCTGAAGAAAAAAAGAAAGGCCGACTGATCTGGAGAATTGCCATTATTTGCTTTTTTATCTGGAATACTGCCTGTATATATTGGGTTTTCAACTCCCTAAATGCAGTAATGCCTGCATGGTTGGCAATTATTATTGCACAAATCCCTTTTTGCCTGGGCGCAGTACTCATGACTCTTGCCTTCTGGCTTTACTACCGCCTGAGACTAATAACAAGCAGGATCTGGAGTTATGCCGGACTGATCTGCTTCTGGATAGGGTATGAATACCTGCATCAAACATGGGACCTATCTTTCCCGTGGATGAATCTTGGTAATGGGTTTGCAGAATCGCATTACCTGATTCAATGGTATGAATATACAGGTGTATATGGTGGCACATTATGGATCTTATTATCCAATATTCTTGTTTTTGAAACCATGCTTGCTATAAAAAGCAAGGCACCGAAAGCAAAACAAATCAAACTTCAGACTTTCACGGCATCTTTGATATTGATTCCAATATTTAGCTCGGTCCTTATCTATAGTAATTATGAGGAGAAGATAAATCCTGCAAATATTGTTGTGGTTCAGCCCAATATTGATCCGTATGACAAATTTGGGAAATTACCTGCTTCAGATCAGGTAGCAAAACTAATCAAACTGTCAGAATCAATAGGACAAACCAATACCGAATTTTTTGTTTGGCCTGAAACTGCCATTTCAAGAGGTACAGAAGAAAGAAGTTTTAGAGGAGATGAGAATTTTATCCAAATACAAGAATTCTTAAAAAATTATAAAAATGGAAACCTGGTCACAGGAATAGAAAGTTTTGCCGTTTACGATACAGCAATCACAGAAACTGCAAGATATGACAGCAGATCAAATATCTATTATGATGTTTTCAATGCCGCTGTCCTAATTGAGAATTCAGCAAAACTACAATTCTATCATAAATCGAAACTCGTTCCGGGAGTAGAACAAACTCCATTCTCAAATTCAATGGCATTTTTAAAGCCTGCATTCGCTGCTTTCGGCGGATCATCAGGAAGCTATGGCAAACAGCCTGAACCATCTGTATTCTATTCACAGAGTGGAATTGGATTAGCCCCTGTTATTTGTTATGAATCTATCTGGGGAGAATACGTTGCTGATTACATTAAGAAAGATGCGCAGTTCATCGCAATTATTACCAATGATGGCTGGTGGGGTAATACCTCAGGTAAAGATCAGCATCTACAATATGCCAAACTCAGAGCAATTGAAACAAGAAGATGGGTAGCGCGCTCTGCCAATACAGGAATATCAGCTTTTATTGATCAGCGTGGTACTATTGTTCAACAAACCAAATGGTGGATACCCGGAGTTTTGAAGCAGGATATTAATCTGAACGAGGAAATTACATTCTATGTAAAACATGGTGATTATATCGCAAAAGCTGGAGCTGCAGCAAGTGTTCTGTTTGCATTATTTCTTGTAATAGGAATTTTTAAGTATAAGTAATAAGTTGTAGGTCAGGTTTTCCAGAATAAATCTATCAGTGGTAGAAAGTTTCGTTTGAAATAACACTGCAGAGAGTTTTGTTAAATGGAAAGTTCCTTGCAAGAAAAATTAAAAATTCAACTTTTAAATAACTGAATAAAGAACTATTCTTATGATCAATGAACAATCCTTAGAAGATGACCTTCGTAAAAGAAGAGATTATTCAGGACTGATTAATTTTTACAGTACCCAGATTAAAGAAGGAAACAACGCGATTCATTTATATGCAAAAGTCGCATATTGTTACTCCCGGCTTCAAAATAAGCCACTTGTTAATTCTTCTCTAATACTGCTGGCTAATGGATGCTTTTGGGATTCAGAGTTTTATATTCGATGCGAACTGATATGTAAAACAGTTTTATTAGATAA
>CAIJME010000316.1 GCA_903821625.1 uncultured Sphingobacteriales bacterium
AGTTGATGAGGTAATAACTGCGCCAGCCAGTAATGGTGGATATAATATCAAATCATTTAATACTAATGGTAAAGGCAACTCGCCAACTGTATTAGATAATTTTTTTGCTTTCAATAATACAATTTCTGTTGGCGGCCTAAGCATAGCTTCCGGCTACCTTAATAATGGAAATATATCCGATATAATTGTCGGGACTTCGAATGGCGGATTTGGGGTTATATTAGATTCAAATACCGCAGGTATAGCCGCTATTCCATTTGCTGGTTTTACAGGTACCATTAATGTTGGGGTAGCTGAAGATGCTAATGGTATAATCTATCCTATGGCACTAGCTGGTCCAGGGGGTGCACCCAGAGTAGTTGTATATAAGACTGGAGCAAGCTCATTGATAGATACTGATAATTTATTTGTAATGAATGTAGCATTCAGGGGTGGTTTATTTGGTACACCCGGCATAAGAAGATCGAACTATTTTGGCCCTTCAAATAGTGCCCCTTCAAATATCACATTAAGTACCGAAACTATTAGTGAAAATAACGCAATGGACGATGCTATAGGAACACTTGCCAGTACAGATCAAGATGCTGGCGATAGTTTTACTTATAGCCTAGTAAGCGGTGCCGGAAGTACTGATAATAGCAAATTTACCATTACTGGAAATACCCTTAAAGCAGCAGAAGCGTTTGATTTTGAAACCAAAAGCAGTTACAAAATTCGTATACAAACTAGGGATGCTGGTGGATTAAGTTTTCAAAAAGAATTTACCCTGACTATAGTAAATGTAAATGAAGCACCTACAGCAATTGCTTTAAGTAATGCAACTATTGATGAAAACAACGCAATTGACGCTTCTATAGGAACAATTGCCAGTACAGATCAAGATGCTGGCGATAGTTTTACTTATAGCTTAGTAAACGGCGCCGGAAGTACTGATAATAGCAAATTTACCATTGCTGGAAATACCCTTAAAGCAGCAGAAGCGTTTGATTTTGAAACCAAAAGCAGTTACAAAATTCGAATCCAAACAAGCGATGCTGCTGGATTAAGTTTTCAAAAAGAATTTACCCTGACTATAGCAAATGTAAATGAAGCACCTACGGCAATTGCTTTAAGTAACGCAACTATTGATGAAAACAACGCAATTGACGCTTCTATAGGAACACTTGCCAGTACAGATCCAGATGCTGGAGATAGTTTTACTTATAGCCTGGTAAGCGGTGCCGGGAGCATTGATAATAGCAAATTTACCCTTTCTGGAAATACCCTAGGGGCAAAAGACATATTTGATTTTGAAGCTAAAAGCAGTTACAGCATTCGTATACAAACAACCGATGCAGGTGGATTAAGTTTTCAAAAAACACTGAGCATTTCCATTACCGATGTCAATGAAACGCCAAGAGCCATGGCCATCACTAAATCTAATTTGTACGAATCCAATCTCATCAACGAGGTGGTTGGTCTATTAATTACAAGCGATCAGGATGCTGGCGATAGACATACCTACAGTTTAGTTTCGGGTGTAGGCTCAACAGACAACACCGCATTTAATGTGAGTGGCAACCAAATCAGAGCATCGCAGGTATTTAGTTTTGCAACTAAGAGCTCGTATAGCATTCGTGTTCGAACCACCGATAAAGGAGGCCTGAGCTTTGAGAGAGTGTATACAGTAAGTATCAGTCAGCTACCAACACTTACAGGTACGGGCAATGAATATGGCACACAATTACAAGCAGTAGCAAGTACCACTCCTAAAATCAGTAAGGGCTTTACCTCTAAGCTGAATGTGAGTGGAATAGAGATGGCCTCTTTTTATTGGAGTCCATCGGCTAGCTTAAGTTCAGAAAGCATTTATAATCCGATAGCTAAACCTAGCCAAACACAGAGCTACTTCGTTAGGGTAACCAACGTTTATGGAAGTTCAACTACCCTAAGCATTACAGTAGAGGTGATGGAAGATTGGAACATTGTTCCAAACAATATTTTAACACCAAACGGAGATGGAGTAAACGATAAATGGGAGATAGAAAACATAAGTAGCTACCCCAATAATCAGTTAATTATACTGGACCGTTCTAATATATTGATATACAAAAAATCAGGCTATGCCAATGATTGGGATGGTTTGTTTAATGGCGCACCACTTCCATCAGGTACCTATTACTATATTTTGACCTTTGATTCACCTTCAGGTCAAAAAGTAAGTAAAGGAGGATTTATTACGATAACAAATTAAGTTTTAGTACACAACAGATGAAAAACAATTTCAATTCATTTATACAGCTAGGTTTTCTAGCACTGGTATTTACCGCAAGCATTTCTAGTTCAAGCGCCCAAATTAATCCTTTAGGAGCTCAGTATTTCCAGAATCAATATTTGGCTAATCCAGCTATGGCGGGCTATCAAAGTGGTATGCGTTTAAACCTGGGCTACCGTAACCAGTGGGATAATATTCCAGGTTCACCTAAAAATGTATCAGTAACTGGCGATTATGGTACTGAAAAAGTGGGTGTGGGTCTTAATTTTTTCAAAGATGAGGCCGGTTTGCTTAACCGCAGCCGTATTCAGGGAAGCTATGCCTACCACTTGCCTTTGAATGATGACAGTAAAAAACTGCATTTTGGTATTTCATTGGGCTTACAAACCGAACGATTAAATAACCAGGCCATTGTTGGTTCAGCAAATGACCAAACAGCCATCCGTTTCAATGATCAGGAAAGCATCTTAGATGGCGATTTTGGTATGGCATATACCTCAAGCAACCTGAGTGTTATGGGTTCGATATCGAACTTGAAGCGTCAATTAAAGATTGAAGATCAGCAATCAGCAGATTTCGGTACATTTTTTACGTCAATCGGTTATAAAATCAAACTTACCGACTGGCAGGTTGAGCCTAAAGTGGCTTATCGCGGTGTTCGTAATTTCCAGAACATTCTTGATGTGGGTGCAGAAATCAGAACTGCATCCGATCAGTTAGGATTCATGAGTATGTACCATAGTAATAAGAGCATGAGCTTTGGCTTGAGTTATCATCAAAAGAAAGACTGGCAATTATTCTTACTGTACAACAATCCAACTCAGGAATTAAAGAGCTATGCCACCGGAACATTTGAGGTAGGCTTGCAACTGAATTTGATCAAGAAGAAATAAGTCTTCCATAGCCTCAAAAAAGATTTAAGAATAAAGCCTATTCAAGCATTGTTTCAATGATTGAATAGGCTTTTATAATTACTCCAATCGCTGCATTATTTATCTTCTGTCTATCCTGAATACTGAAATCAATAAACTTTATTAAGATTAAGTTTACCTGCCTTATTCCATGGGGCATCTTTCCTTCTGGTACTTGTTTAGCTGTATTAATGTTTAAGCACTGAACTCATCCTAATACCTCACCATCACATCATTCTTCTGTTCTCGACCCTCAGTTGATCTCCCAGATTCTATTTGCTTTTTCAGTAAATCGGTTAATTCTTTTACAACTAAAGGCATGGTGGTAGCTAAATTATACTGCTCTTTGATATCCGATTTTAGATTGTACAATTGAATTGGAGGCAAATTTAATTTTATGGCATCTATTTCTGTAGGGGCACTCCAACCGCCTGACCCCCTAGCTAGGATAAGTTTATAATCTCCTTTTCTGATGGCAAATTTCCCATCAATTGAATGATGAATAATTGATTCGCGCTTAAAGCCTTCGGCTTTATTCAATAGAATTGGCAATAGGCTATAACTATCCTCGGCCTGTTGATCGGATAATTTTGTGCCAATAATACTTGCAGCTGTGGCCATGAAATCTGTTAATGAAATGGTTTGTGATGACACGCTATTTGGAGCTATTTTTCCGGGCCATTTAATAATAAATGGAATTCGGTGCCCGCCTTCATATATATCTGCTTTAGCGCCTCTGTAACCGGCACTTGAAAAATGATTTTTTGCTTCAAGGGCTTTAAAATCTGACATCGGCGATGCTCCATTGTCACTGGTAAAAATCAGGATGGTATTTTTGTCTAAGCCAGTTTGTTGCAGGGCAGCTTTTATTTGCCCCAGCACGGCATCCGTTTTTAAAACAAAATCTGCATAGGCATTAATGCCAGACTTCCCTTCAAATTCACTAGTTGGCAAAATAGGTGTATGAGGGGCCGTCAAAGGCAGGTATAAAAAGAATGGCTCGGTTTGGTTTTTTGCCCGGTTTGTTAGGTAAGTAATTGCTTTATTCGTGAAATCATCTAATACATCTGCATGCTTTTGCCCTGCTCCAATTGGTCCTTCACGCCAAAATCCAGCTCCCTTATTTTCTTTAATATTTTCTATTTTTTTTGTTGTTATGCGCTGATTTTCAATATATACATAGGGTGGAATATCGAGCGAAGCACTAATAATATAACTATAGTCGAAGCCCGCAGAATTGGGGCCAGTGCTTAGCGGCTTTGAAAAATCTACTTGGTCATTTTTGTCTTTTTGCCAGCCTAAACCTAAATGCCATTTTCCAATACAAGCTGTGTTATACCCTTTATCTTTGAAAAGATTAGCCAGGGTAAATCTGTCGGGTGCAATTAGTGCAGTGTCATATCCCCATAAAACCCCATTTTGTAAATGGGTTCGCCAGGCATATCTGCCAGTTAATATACCATAACGGGTGGGCGTACACACTGCCGAACCACTATGTGCATCTGTAAACCGCATTCCTTCTTTGGCCAGGGCATCAATGTTTTTAGTTTGAATTTTAGAGTGTTTATTAAATGCTGATACATCGCCAATTCCTAAGTCATCTGCCAATATATAAATGATGTTAGGTTTTTTAATCTGTGAAAAAACAGAGTTAGATGCAAAAATTAAGCAACAAAGAACTAGGTAAAAGCGCATATTTCTGAATTTATTTTAACAATGATCATCATTAAAAATAGCAAATTAATAAGGTATTCAAGGAATTGAAATGGGGCGTCATAAATCTAAATAATGTAAATCCTCAATTTTTATAGCATAAGCTAATTAGTAGATTGAGATACTCAATACACTAGAATTCCTAATCCTGTAAATTGGGCATGCTAGGAGCTATTTGCATTTAATCCATCAGCAGTTGCCTAAAACTAAAGAGCTCTTTTAATTTTGGATCAACCATTACTTTTACGGTAGCCATGTCGGCATCGCCAAAAACCTGTAGTCGGGTAAAATTAAGAATTGTGGTACGTTTATCCGGATTGAGTAGGGGCTTATCTACAATAAAGCGATGCGAATCACCATTGACCCATAAAACGGGCTTTCCGTATTTTCTGCTTAGCGCAGCTAATTTTTCTCTAATTTTTTGAAAGCCAGAAGAGCCGTTTCCCATGTAAAACATGTCTGCCTGAGTAAACATAACCAGTCCTTTCTTATCTCTAGCTTTTGCATACAATTCCTCAAGCCAGGCCAAATTTGCCTTTTCGCGTTCAATGAATTCGGTATTGTCGCCACTTTCCTTCAAATTGTTGTTCGTGCCAACTAAATGGATTGTCGCAAACTGGATCCCTCCGTATTCCCAGGCTACATTTTCAACATATCTGGCAAATTCTGGTTTTTCTGACTGACTTCTGAGGGGTATTTTTATAGATCCGAAACTCTGCTTTTCTTTAAAGAACATCTTTCTTAATAAGGCCAAACGCTCCAAAGGATCGTATGCTCCTGCTGCTTTTCGGTTACAATCGGTCCATTCATTATCGCCGGGGGTATAAATCAACGGATTTTTAAATGTTTCAAAATACCCATAGATCTTAGAAAAATATTCATCTGAACAAGGTGTTGATCCTGATTTAAAATCTCCGACATGTACACTGAATACTGATTTTTGGTTGTTTATCTGCGTAATTATATTCTCAAAACGCTTATAATCATTCGGTAAGCTATAAGGCATATCTCCAAAAGCGATAAACTCGAATTTTTTTGATTGCGCAAATGTCAGGGTTCCTATAAATAATAATAGGAGACTTAAATAGGTGGTTTTCATTGGGGAAGTTTAAATGGCTGAGCGAAAGTAACTAGACTTTGTTAGTTTACAAATTTTGGTAGGATAATTTGGTTTTTCAATGTGTGAGGAATTAGATCTGAAGTATGAGGTCTGAAGTATGAGGAATGAGTGCTGATTTGAAATTATCAGTTTTAACATGGAACAATCTGTAAATGATATGACCAATCATCCTTAAAAATTTAAAACAGATTATACTTTTTTAAACCTTATAAATCCTAAACGTGCTAATTAACCATAAATTGAATTATGCCTGAATCAGAAACATTGCCTTTGGAATCTCGCGTAATAACCTTCCAATAATAGGTTGTATTTGCTTTTACGGAAACATCTTTCACTGTGTTGGATGTTATTTTACTAGTTAAAATTGGTGGTGTAGTTGAAG
>CAIJME010000317.1 GCA_903821625.1 uncultured Sphingobacteriales bacterium
AACCCTGATACCATGATCAGGGCTAATTTGTGAATAAGCAGTAGCTGTAAATAAAAAAGTGGCGAGTAATAACAATTGTTTTTTCATGTCCTTTCGTTTAGGCAATGTGATAAGCTATAAACAAAGATTATCGACGAAGATGAAGACTAGATGAATTTTTGAAATTTATTTCAAAAAAAAGCCCGGCCTCCCTTTTTATTCAGGATTGACCGGGCTGGAATAGATTAAACATTGTTTATCTCAATGAATTGATATATGCAGCTATCTTCAAGCCATCTTCCTTTTTAACTTGAGGCATCGGTGGCATTGGTGTAGGATACTCTGGCCAATTTTCAGGCTGGGGATTATGAATCAGCTGAAGAATTTTTTCAGGAGTATATTTACGTTTAGCAATATCCTTGAAAGCCGGCCCAACTATCTTTCTATCAGGATTATGACAGGATAAACAAGTATATGAAGCCAGCATTCCCTTAACATCATTGTATGTTGGCACCTTTTCAGCTTGTGCAATCACTTGTACTTGAGCTACCTGTTTTGACGGTGCAGCAACCGTTGTTTTCTTTACTCCACTAGTTACCGGGGGCACTTGCGCGATTACAATAGCCGAGTTTTTAGTACTCACTTCGGTCATAGAAAGTTTGGCACCTTCAGGTATATTATTCAAGGTATAATAAGCAGTAGGATGTACTAGCGAATAGAAATTATCTCGTTCACGGATACCATCAAGCTTGATAGTATGGATATAATACCTGCGAAGATTATCTACAATGATTCTTGCTTTTAGTCCATCTGCAGAAAGTTTAACTCCTTTAATTGCCAGGGTTTGAGTATTAACCGGCGGACTACCATAAACAGGATGATATTTATAGATATAACTTTCTACGGTATAGGATGCCAGATCTTCGGCCGACTTTGGATCAACAGGCAGCGTAAATTCAATTTCAAAGCCATCGGGCATTGCTCTGACAGCTTTCATCTCAAAAGGTGTTTTATTATTCCAAACCAAACGCTGTAAGCCTTCATTAGCCTCTCCGGCAGAACCCCATCCACGGTTTGTTTCACCAATGAATAAGGAACTATCCCTAGCCCATGACATTCTCATTACCCCTGATCTGAATCCTGAACGAAACATAAAGGAAGCGCCTTGAAATTCACCATTAACCTTTTCCAAAAATACCCTTGACAGAATACTCATTCCCTGATCACCTACCAGAGTTTGCCCTTCAAAAGGACCAAAATGACCTTTAGGTATTGTAATTGGCTCTGAATTAGATATACCTAATATTCCATAAGGCAGCCAAACAGCAGGTAAACGCAATTCAGGAAACTCTTTTTTCATGTCAAAAAGAGTTTTAAAGCTCTCGTTGACCACATTTTCAGGTTTAATATAACGACCCTTATCATTCTTTACTTTACGGGGATCGATCTTCGAATTAAACTGCTCTGTGGTTAATTTAACTGGTGAATTTGACATTCCACTCCAGGCCAAACCTGCAGGATGTCCCATAAAATCGCCTTTTTCAACCTTCCACAAAGCACCCGAACCCATCCAATCACCCTGATTATCGGTATAAAACAATTCATTATTTAAAAATCCTAATCCGGCAGGAGAACGCATTCCTGTAGCCCAAGGCTCCATTTTGCCATCTGCTGTGATGCGCATAGCCCAGCCTCTCCATGGCACTCGGCTTTCGCCACGCCACCATTCTTCACTACCAAAAGCTACGTTTCCGGTTACAAAAAAAGAGCCATCCGGAGCAATCTTTGGTCCGAAACTATATTCATGATAATGACCAGATAGTGGCCATGAATAGATTGTTTCATATACATCGGCCTTACCATCTATATTAGTATCTATTAGCTTAGTTAACTCGCCACGCTGCGCACAATAAAATGCACCGTCTTTATACGCTAATCCAAGAATTTCATGTAAACCGGATGCAAATTTTTTGAAATAAGGTCTGCTACTCGTTGGATTTTCCACAATAAAAACATCACCACGGCGGGTAGAAATTCCAAGGTCTCCATTCGGCAAATTTACTAGACCACCCACTTCAAGTATTATACCTTCAGGAGTGGCAACTTTCATGATCTTGAAGAAATCTTCTTCCTTTGGCGTTTCCTGTGCAAAGGCAAAACTACCACTGAACATGATTGCTGATAAAAGGACTGCTCTATATAGTTTATTGATATTTTTCATGTCCTGTATTAGAATAAAATTGAATAGCTTAATGATTTAACTATAGGAATGATCAGTTCCTTCCGACCATTCTGATCACGGATAATGGGCTTAGAACCAGCTGCATCATCCAGACGAAGATAATAGGATTGATTATCTATAAGATACATCCCATCGGCAGTTTGAATGATACTTTCAGCATCTGCCAATCTAAAATAAAGATTATTTACTTGATCAGAAATCGTGATTTTACGACTGATACCTCTTCCCATTTCCAATACCCTTACCTGATCGTTTACCGATGTTCCATAGCTTTTATAAAGGAATGAAGGAATTCCATTTTCATCTAGAACATACCCTTTAGGCTTGTACCCTGTTCCTGCTGTATCACTGATCCAGGTTGTCTGATCACTAGACAGACGTGCAATGGATTGTACAGGTTTTCCGAGGGCTTGAACCATTCCCAATGGTCTTGATGATCCATCGCCACGATCATGCCACATCGGTGTAGCATTCAAAAAGCCTCCCCTCCATACCTGAACAAGCATGCCATTATCCATATCATAGGTATAATGAACTTTTTGAGGACTGCCAACAGAAACTGCATGCACCACCCGAGGCGAACCTGGAAGATCCATAAAACTTCTCAAAACAATATTTTCTGAAGCACTAATCAGGATTGGGTCAACTGCATTGGCGTTTGTAGTAGATCTTTCAGCTGGCCGCGGACTACTAAATTTGGTTATCTTAATATTCCTAAAAGCTACAGCTCCATGATCTCCCTGCAAACGAAGTGGTCCAGTTGCTACTTCAGTATCACTAACCGATCCACGTGTTGGACCCGAAAGTTCAACATTATCATGTATCATCACCCCATTCAATTCGATCTTTAGCATTACAGCATTGGCGATCTTCTTACCCGACGCATCAAAACGAGGTGCCTGAAAAGAAATCTTCAATTTCTGCCATAAACCTGGTGCCCTACTTACATTTTGCCGTGGGGCAAATCCTGAATAACCTTTCTGTCCTTCAGGCTTACTATCATCCCAACGCTGATAAATTCCACCATTATTTGTTGATTTTGGATTGAGCAAACCCCAGTTTTCTTCGAGCTGGATTTCATAACGTCCTTGTAGGTATATTCCCGAATTACCCCCTAAAGCCATAAGATAATCCAATTCCAAATCAATATCGCCATACTCGGCAAGGGTATAGAGATCCTCTCCTTTATTTCTCTTATCTGGCAAATTAACAAAGATACCAGTGCCGTTTGAGAACGAGAGAATGTTGGTTTTATTAATATCTGCCTGAACTGAACCGGCTATTTGCCAATTTTTAGAAGGCGCCTTAAATACTGATAGATCATTCAGAGATTCCTGAGATGCTGTTTGTGCAAATGCTTTTACAGACAAACAAATAAATAGGAGGGCGCCAATGGATTTAAAAATTGTAGATGAAACTTTCAATGTTGATTTCATTTTTTTTCTGCTTATAAACCTGTGAAGATAATAATGAAATCTTAATATCAAATGCTAATTGAAGATAATTGACTTTGAAACCATTGCCTAAGCCTGATTAATTCTAAGAAAATTGCCATAATTTGTTTCTCCCTATATTTTACAATCCTAATAATGAGCTCATAAGTTAAACCTCATCCTAAAGACTAATGCTCTTATTCTAGAAACCAGATTGTTAGTTTTTCTGTCTTTTATGGCAAGGACAATACTTATATGTTTTTGTGCTGACGAGTTGATTTTGGTTCTCAGGAACACTTATTTATTAATCATCTTCAAAAGTAATTCTGGCTCATTGGTAGTAATGAATTCAATTTTCTGATCAAGGAATGAATTCAGTAATGCTGGATCGTTAACGGTCCATACATTGATGGTTAAACCTTTTTGCTTGGCTTGAGCTATCCAATCAGGATTCTTCTGATAAACACTTTGGTTATAATCTAAGCCCCAAAATTTATCTGCAGCCAGCATTTCTGGTGTTTTATCTCCATTTAAATAGGCCACCCTTGAATATGGATCTAACCGCATGAGCTCTATACATATTGCATAATCAAAACTGATATAGTCTATCCATGCTTGCGCCTTTAACTTTATAACCAAATCCATTACCTTTTTAGTAAGCTGAAGTGCACGTTCCTTGTTTATGGTTGGTTTTATTTCCAAAACAAGTTTAGTGTTATTCTGGGTCATTCCTGCTTTTATAAAGGACTCGAGAGAAGGCATATTTTCGCCACTTGGTAGTTTTAAGGCCAGTAACTTTTCTGAAGAGCTTGTATAAATAGTTTGACCCTGTATCGTCGGATCATGATTGATTACAAGTACAGAATCAACACTCATATGAACATCAAACTCTGAACCCTGACACCCTAGGCGGATAGCATGCTGCAAGGCCGCAATAGAATTTTCAGTTGCTCCAGTATTTTTCCATGCTCCGCGATGTGCGATAACACTATTCCTGATAAACTCATCTTTTACCAGTCTGAATGTTTGTTGAAAACTCCCCGATTTTGTTTTAGCCGCAATGGTCAGGTCATACCATTTAATTTCAGGTTTGATACTTTTTTTACGGATATACAACTTATTAGCTTTTAACCTAAATAAACCTGCATTAGCACCGCTTAGTTTAAAAATAGCGTCCATACCAGGTAAACTAACTATCCCAACTTGATGATTGCCTTTAGAAAAAGTATGATTGCTTAATACAGGCTGAGACCTTATTGAAAATGATATTGAACTAAACAATATAATCACTGAGCAGAATTTAAATGATTTTGACATATTGGCGTGAGGGTGGTCAGGTTTTATTTATTGCAGGGATGCGTAAAATTAGAGAATCATCCTGATTGAATTTTATTTAAAATACCTTTTATTAAAAGTTTCAACTAAACAGTCGTTCAAATTTATCTATACTTCCAAATATTCAAAAAAAATATTCGGCTGGGGCAAATGGCAACATATTTTATCCATTTCCAGAAAATATTATGAAAAAGGTATAATTTGGCATAAAATCAACGTTAAGCTATTCATGAGAAAATATATTATAATTTGCATTCTTGCTGTCATAGCGTCAAGTTGCGGAGTATCCCGGAAAATAGATGTACTGGAAAAATGTAATTACAGCATTAAGTCTGCTGATAGCGTTTATCTGGCAGGAAAAGATATCAGCAAGCTTATTAAGAATAAAAAATTTGATCTAGGTAATTTACCGGGACTTGCGATTGCCTTGTTCAGAAAGAATATTCCATTGAGTGCCAATGTGAAAATAAGCATCAATAATCCCAATCCAAAAACTGCTGTGATCAATCAATTTGATTATATTATTCTTATAAAAGGACAAGAACTTGCTGCAGGATCGATAGACAGAAAAATAAGTGTAGCATCAGGGGCAACAGGCATCGTGCCAGTACAAATCAATTCCAATATCTATTCTTTTTTATCGAATGGAAAAATAATGGAAGAACTCATAGCATTTATGGGTGGTACAGAAAGTGGGGCTGAAGAGAAGAAGAGTTTGGTGACCATTAAGATCCGGCCAAGCTTTATGGTTGGAAATAAATCAATAAAATATCCAGGATATATCAGTATTGAGAAAGAATTAAGCAGTAAGATGCTTTTTTAATTTAGTGATAGGAATACTGATTAAAATGCCTGCTGAAGATAAACTACCTAACTACACTAATTTGAAATAGATACCCAAGATATATTCTGCAGATCATCAACCTTTATTTTCTTATCTTTCGAGCCAGAAACAGAAATTTAATTATAGAATGAAATTTTTAAAAGTCTTTATCGTATTATTTTTTATCAGCCATTTAAGTTTTGCTCAAAACGTGTTAAGCTTAATGAATCGCGCAGACCTGTTTTTTGAAACAATGAATCAGGGTAAGTTTGATGAGGCCCATGGTTTTTTTGATGAAAGCGTAAAAGCAAAAATCTCTGTTGATGAACTAAAACTTTTCTGGCTAAAGCTAGAAAATAGCCTCGGAACCTATCAATCTGTGGATGGAGCAAAAAGTTCAGTTCAGGGAGAATACTTTCAGGTGATCCTAACATGCGGTTTCACAAAGGGCTCTCAGCCATTTACTTTCGTGTTTAATAAAACAGAAAAACTAGTAGGATTTTTCATATCTCCTAAACCTACTGAATCTGAATATGCATTACCTAATTATGCAGACACGACTCTCTATAAAGAAAAAGAAATAAAAATCAAGTTTGCCGAAGGTGAGATGGCTGGAATTTTAACCAGTCCTAAAAAAGTTTCCAATTTCCCGGTAGTTATACTAATTCACGGATCAGGTCCTTCTGATATGGATGAAACTGTGGGATCAAATAAACCATTTAAAGATCTGGCCATAGGATTAGCGGCACAAGGTATTGGCAGTATCCGTTATGTAAAACGAACCATGGTCTATCCAAATTCATTTAATAAAGCGTTTACAGTAAAAGAGGAGGTTCTAGATGATGCGCTTGCTGCAATTACGCTTGCAAGCACTATTCAAGGTGTTAATAAAACACAGATCTATCTTTTTGGACACAGCCTTGGTGGAATGCTGGCACCCCGCATTGCAAGTCTTGCACCCAGTTTGAGTGGAATTATATTGGCAGCTGCACCAGCTAGAAAGTTTGCAGATTTAATCACAGAGCAAAATGAATATCTTTACAAGGCATCTGGTGATACAACTTCGGCCGGAAAACAGCAATTCATAGAATCATCCATTGATATTGATAAATCCAGATTATTAAAACTGGGCGCCATTGCACCTGATTCAATTATACTTGGTGCGCCGGCATCCTACTGGATAGATCTGAATACTTACGACCAGGTAGGCACTGCAAAAAAGATTAAAAACCGAATTCTCGTAGTTCAGGGTGCTAAAGATTTTCAGGTTTCCGTTCAGGATTTTAATATCTGGAGAACCGCATTGGCGGCAAATAAGAATGCTACGTTTAAATTATATCCTGATTTAAATCACTTATTATCCGCTCAGAAAGAAAAGGGTAATGGAACCCAATACCGGGTACCTTCCAATGTTGATATCAACCTGATCAAAGATATTTCAGCTTGGATAAAACTAGCTAAATAAGTAAAATGTATTCTGCTAAGTACATTTTTAGTGTAATCACCCTGAAAATTAGTCGGTCTTTAGGCTTGCTTTTTACAAACTATTTATTGAATAGAACGGATTGCAATCTAAAGTTTAGCTTGATTATTATAAAACTTTAAGTATATCAATCTTTCCCAATATTTGGCAAAAAAGCAGTGATCAAGCCAATCAGAGGAAGATATGCACAAATCTGGTAAACGTACTCTATGCTTGTCCGGTCAGCAAGGCCACCCAAAAGTGCAGATCCAATTCCAGCCATGCCAAATGCATAACCAAAGAACAGTCCAGAAATCATTCCAACTTTTCCAGGGAAAAGCTCCTGTGCATAGACCAGAATAGCTGAAAAAGCGGAGGCTAGGATCACTCCGATTGGAATGGTCAAAATCACTGTCCAGAAAAGATTCATGTGAGGCAATAGAATTGAAAAAGGTGCAACACCCAAAATTGAACCCCAAATCACATATTTACGACCAATCCTATCCCCTAATGGCCCTCCAATAATAGTTCCTGCAGCAACAGCAAATAGAAAAATGAAAAGATAAATCTGCGAATCCTGTACCGAAACTCCAAACTTTTCAATAGTATAAAAAGTGTAATAACTAGTCATACTCACTAAATAAATATATTTGGAAAAGATTAAAACCAGTAAAATGCTAACTGAGAAGATCACTTTTCTTTTAGTCAAGTTATGAACAACATGATGGTCTGTATCCGGCCGGCTTGCCCTTATTCTAGCTTTACGCTTATACCATTTCCCAACATAAAACAGAATAAAAATTGCCAGCAGTGCCAATGCTGAAAACCAGACAATATTGGATTGGCCATAAGGCACAATAATGAGCGCAGCCAGCAAAGGGCCAATAGAACTGCCAAAATTACCACCGAGCTGAAAAACAGATTGTGCCATACCACGCCTTCCACCCGAAGCCATATGTGCAACACGTGACGCCTCTGGATGAAAAATAGAGGAGCCAATTCCAACCAAAGCCACAGAAAAAATCAGAAAATTAAAACTAGGTGCGGTTGAAAGCATCACCAATCCAACAAGAGTAAAGGCCATTCCTATTGCTAATGAATAGGGCTGCGGTTTACGATCAGTATAGAAACCCACAAAAGGCTGAAATAAGGATGCTGCAAGCTGAAATGTAAGCGTGATCAGCCCTATCTGTGCAAAAGTAAGGCTGAAAGAATCCTTGACAATAGGATAGATCGCGGGGATTATTGATTGTAAGGTATCATTTAAAAGATGTGATAAACTGATTGCAATCAGGATCGGATAAACTGTCTTCCCAGCTTTCATTGGATTGCTTTTAGTTTTTAAGCCTGATGGTTGCACTATGACCTGCTTATCCATTACTCCTTGTTCTTATTTCAAATATCTATTCAATAAATTAAAAAAACGAGGCAAACAAGATTATTTCAAATAAGTGGTTTGGTATGGTCGATATTCCTAAATTATCAAACCGCCTAATTTTGTTATGCAGATGGCCTTGTACTTTGTCATCAAAAAAAGCATTCCTGCTAAATTTGCAATTGGCGCAAAGCTATAAGGGTGCTCCAACCTGCAAATCGCATCTATGACCAGGCTGACCATGTGCAGGGTTAACCTTTAAACCGGCAGGAGCAGGTTGTTGAGGTACCGCCGCCTGCGGTGCTGCAACAGGAACTGCGGCTCCAGAAGCATTTGTTAAAGGGGCACCAACAGCAAGATCACAACGATGGCCCGGAAGGCCATGTGCCGGATTTAATTTCGGCGTTTCACCAGTTGCATCAGCGGGCATTGGAGGAATTCCCTGGCTTGAAGCTGCAGGCTGAGCTGCCTCATTTCTTTCACTCATCATTACTCCGATGATACTGGCTCCAGCCAATACGATTGCTCCAACTATAACGATAGTTCTCATAAATTACATTGATTAATACCCGCGTTAATTTTAAAAAGCGGAATACAAAAATACATATAATTTGAATAGTTAGTCTTGGTTAGCATTGTCATAAATAAGCGGAATTGGAAATTCATTATTAGCTTAGTAAAATAATACAAAAGACATTGAGGTACTTCGTTCACATTGGCTATAAAGGAACTAACTATTTTGGTTGGCAAAGACAGCCAGACAAATTAAGTGTGCAGGAAATTCTGGAAGACAATCTCAGTAAGATCTTTAAATTGCCAATCACAATATATGGTTGCGGACGTACCGATACAGGGGTTCATGCCAGCCAATATTTCTTCCACATGGATATTGAAAAACCATGGCACTTTGATCTTTTCTTTCGGCTAAACCGAATTCTTCCTGACGATATCGCTCTCTTTGACATCATCCCAGTTGAAGGTCAGCCACATGCACGTTTTGACGCTATTCAAAGGTCATATGATTTTTTTATTCATACCTATAAAGACCCTTTTTTAAGTGAAAGCAGCTCGCTTTATTTGCGAAAAAGTTTCAACCTGAATGAGATGAAAAAAGCAGTTGATCTTCTGCCAAAATATGAAGACTACCGTGCATTTTGTAAATCGCCAGATAAGAATGAACACACCATTTGCAAAGTATCTGCAGCTAATTTATTCACCAACAGCAGTGGCGACAGAATCCGCTTTCAAATTTCTTCGAACCGGTTTTTAGGACGTATGATTCGTATCATTGTTCGTAAACTGATTGAAATTGGCGATGGTACACTGAGCGTGGATGAATTTGAGAGCCACCTGATCTCAAGAAATACACCATCAAAAATATTACCCGCACACCCACAAGGATTATTCCTTTCAAAAGTAAGCTATCCATTTCTAGACCTGAAGCCAAAAGCAAAGTTCCCGGCAACAGAAGATTCGGGATATTGGAATAGCGTGGTTTAATTCGGAAGGAATAATTCCTTTTCGCCAAGTGTCGTTCTAACCTTTATTAGGAATTTACAATCGCAATCTGCATATTTAATATACCAATGGGTTCATCAAAAAAGCAAACTGAAATAATATCATTTTATACTAAACGGATTAAGCATTCTGATTGATATCTACAACAAGTATTGATTTAATGAGGCCGAGGAATTCGATCCGGATTAAATTCCTGATTTCAAATTAATTAAAAACACCATGCACAGAAGAGATTTTGTAAAACTAGGCAGTGTAATCGCCGCATCAGCAACACAATTAGATGTTTATGGTGGTGAAATTCCGCAAAAAACAAACTTGGCAGGTAAAACTGTAGACTTTGTAAACGATGGTGTGCCTTTAAGTCCGAAGGAATATGGCGAGCTGTTAATGAAACTTGCCGATGAAGGAAAAATCAAAACAGACTTCTATTCAAACGGAGGAGTTGTTGAAGAACTGGAAAACAGGTTTGCTAAACTAATGGGGAAAGAATCTTCAGTATTTATGCCAACAGGGACCCTCGCTAACCACATGGCATTACGTCGCCTGGCTGGAAATAACCGCAGGGTAATTCTGCAGGAACAAAGCCATATTTATCAGGATACTGGAGATGGATGTCAAACGTTGAGTGCATTAAACCTTATACCTCTAGGATTGAACACCACAGAAATGAGCCTGGCAGAAATCGAAGAAGTTGTTAGCAAAACAGCTAAGGGGAGAGTTGCCTTAAAGATTGGTGTGATCTGTATTGAAAGTCCGGTGCGCAGGCAGCAGGATCAAATGTTTGCCTTCGAAAACATGAAGGCCATTACAAATTACGCTAAAGTCAATGATATTAAAACCCATTTAGACGGGGCAAGGCTTTTTGTACAAGCAGCTCATACCGGAATTGATCCGGCAAGCTACGGAGCACTGTTTGATACCTCATTCACCTCTATCTGTAAATGTTTTAATGCAGCAAGTGGAGCAGTACTGGCCGGATCCAAAGAATTTACTCATGACCTTTTCCATGAACGAAGAATGTTTGGCGCAGGTATTCCGGCTGTATGGCCTTTTGCCGCAGTAGCCCTTCATTATGTTGATTCGTGGATTGAAGAATATAAAAGCGCCTGGCAAAAAGCGGAGATTCTGTTTACTGAGATCCAGAAAGATGAACGCTACAAAATTGTGAAGTATGATAACGGTTCTCATATTGTACGCCTCGACCTAAAAAATATTGACAAAAAACGCTTTTCAGATGCGCTGTCAAAAAGAAATATCCGCCTGTCTGCACCAGACGCAACCGGCTTTAACTTGAAGGTGAACATTTCTATGAACCGAATGACTCACCAAGAAATTGCAGGAAGTTTTAAGGAGGCGATGAAAGAGGTAGGATAAAACCCTAAGGATGAGCTAAACTATAGAAAGGTTATATGAAAAAAGATTTGCAAACCATTAAAATCTAACATGAAAAAACCAGTTTCATACATCCTGATATTAATCCTTGGCCTAGCCACCGGTATCTTCATTACCCAAAACGAAACTATTTGGAATGCCATCAATAAGCAATTTGCTGCAACTTTCACCCCTTTTGATGATTCGCGCCAAACCAAATGGGATGCAGATTTTAAAGTTGTTGAACTAAAATCCACTCTGGATAATTCTTTACAAAAAGCCTATTTCTTTAAATCAAAATCTACTGCACCTAAGCCATTAGTAATAAGTTTGCATACCTGGAGTGGAAATTATGAGCAGAAAGATGAGCTTGCAGCACTCAGCAAAAATAAAGATCTTAACTATATCCATCCAGATTTCAGGGGAGTAAACTGGACAAAAGACGCCTGCTGCAGTGACCTAGCCTTGGGCGATATCGATGATGCCATTGACTATGCCATCAAAAATTCAAATGTAGATCTTTCGAGGATCTATGTTATTGGAGTGAGTGGAGGCGGCTATGCAACTTTGGCAACTTTCATGAAATCAAGACATTTGATCAGACGATTTTCTGCATGGGTTCCTATTTCCGATCTACCTGCCTGGTATGCACAAAGCAAGATCATGGGAACAAAATATGCAGAAAACATCCTGGCCTGTACCGGTTCAAAAGACAGTTTAAATATTGAAATTGCGATTAAAAAATCGCCAATCTATTGGAAAACCCCGATAGAAAAGCTGAACACATCAGAATTGCAAATCTATGCAGGCGTATATGATGGAATTCAGGGAAGTGTGCCCATCACCCATTCCATCAACTTCTACAATAAAGTAATGAAAGAGATGCCACTAGCCGACAGTTTAAATTATGTAAACGATGTCGAGAAATTGAATCTACTTGAATACAGAAAAGCATTGGGCGATTTCGGAAAAATTGCAGACAGAAAGGTATTTCTAAAAAAGAAGTCTGGTAATTAAAGCTTGACCCTATTTGAAGGAAATCATGAAATGCTAGCAGATTATGCTTTCAATGAACTGATAAAAGAATAATTAAAAATCAGAACTTAACCGCCCATAGGGGATTCAAATCAGAATTTTGTTTTTACATTTATTACACAAATAATTATTAATAATCCAATAGTTTAAGAGCTTAAAAGTTTAATTCCTTAAATCACATGAAGAAAATATCCATTCTATTTACATCTATACTGATCAGCTTAGCGTGCATGAATGCCAGTGCACAACTTAAAATGCCGCAATCAAGCAGTTCACAAACTCTTATTCAAGAATTTGGACTAGGAAAAGTAACTGTCAAGTATTCACGACCAAATATCAAAGGCAGAAGTTTAGAAAAAGATCTGACACCTTTTGGAGAAGTTTGGCGGACGGGTGCTAATGATGCAACTGTCATCACCTTTACAGATGCAGTTACACTTGAAGGAAATACAGTATTGCCGGGCGAATATGCCCTTTTTACTATTCCCGGTAAAGTTGAATGGACTATTATTTTAAATAAAGAAACTAAGCAATGGGGATCCTACCAATATAAGCAGGCAGAAGATGTTTTACGTTTTAAAGTAAAGCCAATTAAACTGACTGAGCGCCTGGAAACTTTCAGCATCAATTTCAGCGATGTGATGCCTTCAAGTGCAAATCTTGATCTTTCTTGGGAAAATACGCGGATAACAATTAAAATGATAACAGATGTCGACGCTAAAGTAATGGCCAATATTGATGCAGCCATGAAGTCTGAAAAACCACCATTTTACCCAGCAGCCATTTATTATTTTGAAAATGGCAAAGACCTAAAAAAAGCATTGGAATGGATAAATATTGCAGAAGCCGGAGACCAGAAAGCACCTTGGTATAAATACCAGAAAGCTCGTATTCAGTTAAAAATAGGCGATAAAACGGGAGCAGCACAAACTGCCAGGGCTGGAATCGAAGCAGCTAAAGTCGTAAATAACGCCGAATATATCCGTCTGAATGAAAAGATCCTTGCTCAGGCCAGTCGATAAGTTGATGTTAAATTATAAAAATACTTAAAGCCTATTGCAAACCCAAAACACTCAGGCCCTGCTCAAAGATCACATCAACCGGAATTCCTTTTTTACTCAATCGGTCAAGGTCTGATTTAAGCTCAGGATGTATTAAAGCCATTTCTTTCTGAATTTTTTCAACCGCAGACTTATTTCCATTACCCTGAAGCACCAGGATCTTGCTAGTCAATTCATTCATAGAAGACTCAAATTTTTCGAAATTGACCTTATAGGTACCCTCGGGAGTACGTTCAAAAGCGCCCTTACTATTAAAGAAATTAAAACATAGCATATTTGCCTTTCCATGTGCTTCGCCAGCACCAAAGCGCACAGAACGCAAAATCCCGGCCATAAAGGTGGTATAGTAATCTTTGATATCTCCTTCCATTTCACCTTTCTTAAGTAAACTACTTACCATGTATAAACCAAGAATATCTGCTTTTCCTTCTTCCAACCAGGAATATTGTTCCTGCAAGGCCTCTCTTACATAACCCTTACCTGTTATAGTTGATTTAATTCCCAAGCCATGGGCTACCTCATGGAACATCACATTGGCAAAAAATGCATCAAATTTAAGGTACTCTTGCTGGCTTTTATCTATCAGTTGAGCCGAAATAGGTACCATGATTTTATCAAACTTTGCACGCATTGCATTTTTTAACTGCGAACGGCGGGTGCCTTTCAATTGCTGGATCCGCTCATCATTTGGTAAATTCACTGCGATAGTCTTTCCACCAGAATTTCCATCTCCCGCATAATAAACTACATCAAATGCAGCAAGTTGAGAAGAAGTTCCAGGTGTTTCCTTTTTATAGGCGGCTTCAACCGGAAGACCCTTCTGAAGCTCAGGAAGCATACTTACATATTTTTCCAATCGCTTTGTCCATTCTTTATCCTTGACCAGTACATAACTTTCGAAAGCAGCACGAGCATTAAATAAACCGTCTTCATAATTCTCAATTGGGCCAATAATAATATCCAGGCCATTATTTTTCATATCCATCCAGGCTAAATCACTAGGCACGTAATGGTCTGAAAGTAATGCTTCAGCCCTGAAAAAAAGGTAGCGTCTTAACTGTACAGATTCTGAAAGCTCTGCTGCTTTTTTGAGCAGATTAGAGGCCCTAAATAAATCATCTTTAAAATAAATACTGTACGGAACCGAAAATAATTTTCCTGATTCTGTTCGTCGAATCATAGAATATAAGCCCTTCTTATCTGCAACATTTGAACTTTCAAGTTCTTCTTTGATCATATTGGCAGGATAAAAACCTGAACCTGCAGGCTTTGGCCCAACTCCTTTAACAAAAGGCTTATTATCATTCAAACGATCCCATGGACCATAATTTATTAGTATAAACTCCTTTGTTTTCTCATCCTGAACGGTAGCCAGCAGACTATCCCGCTGGGGGTAACTTTGCTTCCAAAAAAGTTCATCCATGATCTCAGCTGCTTTGATGAGAAGAGGCAAAACCTTTCGCTCATTTTCTGTCAACTTTTGAATATCTGTAGTAAGCCTAACTTTGGCATAAATTGGAAGTCGCTCTTCTACATAGGTCTGTAAGCTGTCTTTTGTAGCTCCACTTTTATTTTCTGAATTATTTGAACAGGATGCTAAGCCTACAAAGGCACTTAAAACTAGCAGGTAATATATTTTCATCTTGGAATATTTATATGGAAGAATAAATATAGCCAAAATTATATTTCTTTGAAGAGATCAAGCCCTCCGATTATTTTTGTAAAAACTAATCAGGTACTCTGCCTCCCAATTTTGCCATAAAACAGTTCTTGTACCAGAACTGTTTTATGGGACTTGTTTTGACACCCACTAGTCAACTTATTTCTAAAGTCCTCCTTAATTTTGACGTTGGATATTGTTTTTAATCATCCTACAACCAATTAGAATTTTACAGTGATTTTAATTTTATTAACTCAAAACCACCTCATGAAATTTAAAGTTCACATTATTTTCAGCCTATTGCTTACCCTTGGCTGAAACTCTTTAGCTTTGTGG
>CAIJME010000318.1 GCA_903821625.1 uncultured Sphingobacteriales bacterium
CCAAGTTCAAGCATGCTCTGAATAATCTGACCTGAATTCGAGTTTTCCTTACCAAGGTTCTCAATTAAACCTTTTTTGACCCTAGTTAATTGTTTTTTTACCAATTCTATGCTGTCTGGATCAATGGTCTGTGCAAATGATCCCCAAGCGTTTAGGCAAAATATAAGTGCAATAAGAAATGCAGTTCTTATCATTTTTTGGAATGAATAGCCGTTTAGTAAAAGGATGTTATTAATGTTTTAATAATTATTTTTTTGCAATTGCTCCTTTAATATTCAGGTCTTTGATGCGTTCTCTGATCTTTTTCATGAATTCATCTCCTGGATCGCTTTTTACGGTTAAATAATTTGGGTCTGTCTCCTTAAAGAGCGGATGTCCTATAAATGATTGGTATTCATGATGTCCGATTACGTATTCAATTTGGTATTTATTTTTTAAATAGCGGATTAGGGCTTCATTGGCATCTAATTGAGCTTCAGTTAAAAGGGCATTACTGCCACCTACATTCTCAACGCCAATTGCACAATAATTAAGTCCAATAACATGGCGTGCAAAGGCAGTTTCAGGAAGCTGTCTGAAGATCATGCCATCTCGATCAACCAAGAATTGTGCGGCAACATTCAGGCTGCTTGCTCCGGCAATTCCTTTTCGGGCTCCAGGCAAAACAGCAGGATTCATCACATCAAATGATTGTTCTAGGGTTGGAATGGCAGTCCAATGTAGAACGATCATTTTGGGTACAATGGTTGCGGAGTCCTGAACAATACCATGCCGAACTTTTAAGTACTCAATAGAAAGTTGTTTTCTTTCTTCATCAAAAACTACTGGTTTGTTAAATGTTCTGAATGTTTGCGAGAAAACAGGCCCGCTAAACAGTACTATTCCGCAAAGGCAAATTAATTTAAAATAGAATTTCATATGTATATTGATTCTTCTAGGTAAGTAAAATGATTTTCGATAAATGTAACTATTCTTATAAATAAGAATAAGATAGAAAATTTAATCTATTCTATTTTATTTAGTGTATTTATCCAATTTAGTGCCTACAAAACGTAACGATTTCATGTTTTTTTAAAAGATTAATCAGGATAGTGTAATAATTCATTTTTTTTTCATAAAATTATGAACTGTTAAATTCAGTTTTATTGTCAATTTTTATTTCATTTAGCAGATAGTTTATTATTTTTTTTTCAAAAACCTCAAAAACAATTTATTTTAATTATGGATAGTGCAAAAACACATGAAATTCTTCAAAGTGCCGAGTTTAAAAAGCTGGTAAAAACAAGGTGGAATATTTCCCTTTCATTCACTTTTGTTATGTTATTTGTTTACATCGGTTTTTTGCTTGTAATAGCATACAATAAAGACTTTTTGAAAATGCCATTAGGCGATTCAGTCAATCTTGCTATTGTTGTAGGATTGGGAATTATATTCTTTTCATGGCTGATAACCGGCCTCTATGTTTACTGGGCAAATAATTACTATGATTCTGACGTCCATGAGATCAAAAAAAAATTATAACATATTTTAACTCTACACAATAATATTATGTCTTTGAATTTACTTCTTCAAATTAGCCCTTCTGGACCAGCTTCCACCTTGGGTACTGCAAATCCGGTATCAATAGCAATATTCTTCCTATTTGTGGCTGTTACCCTTTACATCACGTACTGGGCGGCTAAAAAAACTAAAACCGGTTCCGAATTTTATGCTGCCGGTCGAAATATTTCCGGTTTTCAAAATGGATTAGCCCTAGCTGGCGACTATATGAGTGCAGCTTCTTTTCTTGGAATTGCAGGTATGGTTGCAACAAAAGGGTATGATGGCCTTATTTATTCAATTGGCTTCCTTGTTGGATGGCCTTTGATTATGTTTCTCGTTGCAGAGCCATTAAGGAATCTTGGAAAATATACTTTTGCCGATGTGGTTGCATTTCGTCTTAAACAAAGGCCAATTCGCATCGCTGCATCAGTGGGGTCATTATTAACCATTTCTTTTTACCTGATTGCACAAATGGTGGGAGCAGGTAGTTTAATCAAAACTCTTTTCGGATTAAATTATGAAATTGCTGTAGTTGTTGTGGGTGTTGTTATGACCATGTATGTACTTTTTGGAGGTATGCTTGCAACCACATGGGTACAGATCATCAAGGCAGTGTTGCTTTTGTCGGGTGCTACTATTCTGGTTTTATTAGCACTTTCTAAATTTAATTTTAGTCCATCTGAGCTTTTCATGTCTGTAAAAACTCAGTATGGTTCAGATATGCTTGCACCGGGTGGCTTCATTACTAATCCATTAGATGCCTTGTCACTTGGTTTAGCATTGATGTTAGGTACTGCTGGTTTGCCTCATATTTTGATGCGTTTTTACACAGTTCCGGATGATAAAGCCGCAAGAAAATCTGTTTTCGTAGCAACCGGATTTATCGGTTATTTCTACATCCTTACATTCTTTATTGGATTTGCAGCCTTAGCCCTTGTTGGTAAAGACGCAATCATCAGTTTAGATAAAGGTGGTAATATGGCAGCCCTTCTTCTAGCCGAAAATACAGGTGGAAGTGCATTCCTTGGCTTTATTGCATCAGTAGCCTTTGCTACTATTTTAGCTGTTGTAGCTGGATTAACTCTTTCAGGTGCTTCAACTATTTCACACGATCTTTACGTTCATGTCATTAAAAAAGGCGTTTCTGATGAAAAAGGAGAAATGAAAGTTGCAAAAAGAGCAACTATCTTTCTTGGTATTCTTGCCGTTACTCTTGGCTTATTATTTAAAGGTCAAAATGTTGCATTTATGGTTGGTCTTGCATTTTCTATTGCAGCGAGTGCTAACTTTCCGGCATTACTCATGTCAATTATTTGGAAAGGTTTCACTACAAAAGGAGCGGTTTACTGTATGGTAACTGGGGCCGTTTTATCATTAGTTTTAATCGTTATCAGTCCTACTGTATGGGTTGATATTTTAGGCAATGCTGAGGCAATATTCCCTCTAAAAAATCCAACTATTGTGTCAATGACCTCTGCCTTTATTGTAGGTATTATTGTCTCACTTGCAAAACCTGAGAAGGAAGCCGCTGATTTATTTGAAAGCGAAAAATTGAGAACCTACCTTGGTCACGGATCTGAAAAATAACCTATTGCTGATCTGCTCAAGGCAGATCAGTTTTTTTAATATTTAATATATAATTATGAAACGTAGAGACCTAATAAAGGGTTTATCAGTTCTTCCGCTTGCAGGGGGAATTTTATCAGTTGAAAGTGCTACAGGTGCTGAGGTAAAAGCAGTTGTAACCACTGGAGTAAAAAGAGACTTATTCAAAGAATTAGGTATTCGTACCTTCATTAATGCTAGAGCTACTCTTACCTTGATGACCGGTTCTTTGATGCAGGATGAAGTAATTGACGCAATTAATAATTCCTCCAAAAGATATTGTATGCTCGATGAGCTTCAAGATAAGGTAGGTGCAAAAATTGCTGAATTATGTCATGCTGAAGCTGCAACAGTAACCTCAGGTGCATTTTCTGCGATTATGCTTGGAACTGCAGGTGTACTTTCAGGAAATGATCCTGCTAAAGCTGCCATGATTCCTCATTTGGAAGGCAGCGGTATGAAAACTGAAGTGATTCTTCAAAAAGGACATAATATTGGTTATTATCAGGCTATAAAAAATTGTGGTGTAACCATGGTTTGGGTTGAAACTCGCGAGGATTTAGATCGTGCAATTAATAGTAAAACAGCCATGATGGCCTTTATGAATTGCAATACTAATGCTGGCCAGATCAAACATAAAGAATGGCTTGAAGTGGCCAAGAAAAATAATATTCCAGCATTAATTGATATTGCTGCCGATGTTCCGCCAATTGAAAATTTCTGGAAATTCAATGATATGGGATTTGATTTGGTTTGTTTATCAGGTGGTAAAGCCATCCGTGGTCCGCAAAGTTCAGGAGTATTGATGGGAAGAAAAGATTTGATTGCTGCAGCCCGTATCAATGCTTCTCCAAGAGGTAGTACAATTGGTAGAGGTCATAAAGTTAATAAAGAAGAAATTCTTGGCCTTTACGTTGCTATTGAAAAATTTATCCGTACTGGTGATGAAGAATGGAAATTTTGGTTAAAGCAGATTGCGCATATTGAAAATGCAGTAAAAAATATTAAGAGTGTTAAAACTCGAATCTTTGTTCCTGAAATTGCAAATTCAACTCCTAACCTTGAAATTTCATGGGACCCGGCTATTTTAGCTGTTACAGGAAAGGAAATTCAGGAAAGATTAAGTAAAGGTGAACCTGGTATCGAATTGAATGCAGGTAAAAACAATATTTCCTTAGTTACTTTTATTATGGTTCCAGGCGAAGAAAAAATTGTCGCAGCCCGTATTAAAGAGGAGCTATTAAAGGTCTAATACAAGATAATAAAAAAGCTAAGGCTGACAGGTTTCAAAACCCTGTCAGCTTTTTTTATTACTAATTTCAGGTGGTAGATTTAGCCTTTTTTATCACTTCACTACCATGTCCGAGAACGGTATGACATAGGCCTGTAGAAATACCAAGAAGCCTACTAATGCGGCAAGGGCTATACTGTGAAAAAATACATATCTTAAAATCTGACCTTCATGCCCGTACC
>CAIJME010000319.1 GCA_903821625.1 uncultured Sphingobacteriales bacterium
ACCATTAAACAATAAGACTAAATTACCTTTGTCAAAACAGCAAAATATTCGATAAATATTGCCTTCAAATTCGATCCTAATTTCATAAAGACCCTCAGTTCCTGACATATGGTCAAGAAATTTTTTCGGAACATTTTGAACAGTTTTTATAATTTTGAAAACAAATTCAATTTTTTCTTGCACTCTTCCAGATTGTTCTGAATAGAAGTCCTGAAAATAGTGTTTATAGAAAATGATTTGTCGTTCAGTTTTCACATCGAAAAGTTATCTTAAAAGTTAACAATATGCAAGCTTTTGGATTCCAATTTTTAGAATATTCGCATTTTGTGTTTACGGTCAAAAGCTGGGATAACTGAATTTAGTATGGTATAGCTTGGCAAATTTATGATAATATTGAGATGAGGGTATAATTAATTATTCCCTCCGCCTACTATATGCAATTTGGTTTGGCGTCCATCAATGTACCAGAATCCATTTTTATCAAAATAGCCATTTTGTTCGAGCATAAATCGTACCGGCTTATTCCATTCTTTAATGTCAACAGCTGCATTTAATTCAATGGAATAGGCAGTTTGAAAATGCATCGGATAATCACCGCTACCCGAAACACCATTTTGCTGGTCCCATAATCCAATGGTTGGTCCTGCAGCATGACCATGATAGCCAAGTGGATGAGTATAGATTGTTCCATTGATATTTTCCTGTTTGGCCTGGGCTAATGCAGCGGCAAGAATCTGATTTCCGGTTCTATTTTCTTTGAACTGACTGGTTAGAATGTCCTGTAAGCGGTTTGCCTTGGCTAAGCCTTCAGTTAAAAAGGCTGGTGCTTCTTTTTGGCCCGGTGCAAGCACATAGGCATGTTCCTGAATATCCGTATTTAAACGAAGGTAGCTTATCCCAAAATCTACATGCAGCAGATCACCTGTTCTGATCACATTATCCTGATCTTTCGATTCTTTCGAAAATGCTTTTAAATGATCAAAAGCAACCTGATCATTTCTTTGGATATTGACTGAAGGATGAAACCAGGTGCTTAATCCCATATCATTCACTTTTTGTCTGAACCACCATACCAAGTCATCGCTCGTGGTAATGCCAGGTGTGATCACTTTGTTGCTAAATCCTTCAGCAATAATTTTATGGCTTATGCTGTTCAATTGAGGGTAGATCTGCATTTCGCGTGGAGTTCTAGATTCTAGCCATGCTACCGCCAAATCTGCAGCAGAAACTAGTTTAGCTTTGTTTGCAGCAGAAAGTTTTTGGGTCAATTCCTCAAAATCGGTATGATCGATACCATCAGCCTGTCCAAAATGTTTGGAGGTGTTCAAGGCTATTTTTTCAGGTTTTAATTGCCCGATTATATCGTTCAAGGCATCCCATTGGTCAGGAAATTTTTTCATATCCCATTGAGCCTCAATTTCATCGCCAATAGCGTATCTGGAAATTGCAATTTTCTTAAATACCTGAGTATTCGGGTTGTTATAAAATACTAGAATGGTTCGGCGTCTTGCACTTAACCAGGTTGCTGGCAGCATGGTTCTGATAACCGGATCTTCATTGTATTCCCTGGATACAATCACCCACATATCGATCTTATTTTTATCCATGAGGGAGGGCAAAAGATTATTTAACCTATCAGCCAATACTTCATCGATAATTCTAGCCTGTTCTTTTAAGGGCAATACTTGTGCATGGGTAGCCATGCCAATCAGAATAAAGGCAAGCCATGCGGATAATTTCTTTCTCATAGTTGAACTTATGTTGGTATTAGAGGTCTTTTTTAAATTCAAATATTGGTATTATTTTTTAAAAAATTACTGGGAACGCGTCTCTGCGAGATAACTCTTCTAAATAAATAAAGCCCCTAAATTTGTCTCTGCGAGACAAACGATCTAAAAAAATACGCTCGCAAAGACGCGAAGGGTTTTCAATTAGTATGAAATTTCGTTTCCGTCATTTTTTTGCGTCTCTGCTAC
>CAIJME010000320.1 GCA_903821625.1 uncultured Sphingobacteriales bacterium
AAGCGAATTCAAGGTCAGACCTGATGATATCGATATGTTTAATCATGTTCATAACAGTACTTATTTTGACTATGTACTAGCGGCACGATATGAGCAGATGGAAACTTTCTATAAAATGCCGATGGAAGAGTTCCTAAGTCAAGGTTTTGGGTGGGTGGTACGATCTGCTTTTGTGGATTATAAACGACCTTTGGGCCTTGGCGACCGGTTTTCGGTACAAACTGGCATAGAAAGTATAAATTCTAAAGGATGTAGGGTAAAATTTGAAATTAAAATTCTCAAAACAGACAAGGTTGCATGCGATGGCTGGTTTGACTACACCATGATTGATATTAGTACTGGAAAAAGCGTTAAGGTTTCTGATGAAATGATCCTTAAATATTCAATCTAATTAAGCTATTTCTTAGTATTAAGGGCCATTTCAATAAGGTCTCCATAAAATTCAGCAATATTCAATCCTGCTGCGCGAACTTGCTGAGGTATAAAACTTTGTGCGGTCTGACCTGGAATGGTATTAATCTCAATGAAATAAAAGTTTGATGTCTCGTTCTGCAGAAAATAATCTATCCTGACCATTCCTTTGCAGTTCAATTTGATATAAATTTCAGCAACAATACGTTCTACTCTTGATTTTTCGGCTTCAGTCATTCTCCCTGGTGTAATTTCTTCGGTAGCACCTGGAGTATATTTGGCTTCAAAATCGAAAAAATCATTGGATGGTATCACTTCAGTTGCGGGTAAAACTTGTATACCCTTATTATTTTTGAACACGCCTATAGAAAATTCACGACCCTGAACAAACTCTTCAACAAGCACTTGTTGATCCTCATTAAACGCTTTTTGCAAGGCGCCAGGAAGTTCAAGTGTAGTTTTGACCTTAGTCATACCAATACTGCTTCCACCATTATTAGGCTTAATAAATAAAGGAAAATCCAAATTTGCCATTAGTTCTTTTTCTGCATGAACAGAATTTTCAAACAATTGAATTGAACGAGCTATGTACAGATCTTTAATGCCGTTTACAATTGCCTTTGAATAGCCTTTATTCATGGTCAAAGACGATGTCAATGCATCACAGCTTGTATATGGAATATCTAGTAAGTCGAAATAGCCTTGCAGCTTGCCATCTTCGCCTGGAGAGCCGTGTAACATAATGAAAGCTGCATCAAAATTTATTTTTTTATTATTCAATAAAATAGAAAAATCATTTTTATCAACCGAATGCTTCACAGCATCAGTATCCTGAAAATACCAGCCTTCTTTTATAATAACGATTTTATATATGTTATATTTTTTCCTGTCTATCTGGGATTCCACAAAATCAGCGCTCTTAAATGAAACAACAGATTCCCCTGTGTATCCACCAGTTACTAATGCTATATTACTTTTCATATACTCAAAGATAAATTTTAAAACTATTGAACAATAAAGCCCGCTAATATTTATCTTCGATATTATTTAATTTGGATTATTTTTGAGCCATGAAAGCCTTATTGGCAAGAAATAAAATGATTATTAACCTCAGTTCTAATTAATTTTCCATTAACCTCTGAATTAAAAGCCTGCAAATAATGAATAAATTAATTGAATACTTACGTACAAAGACCTTTCGTAAAAACCTCTTTATAGCAATCGGATCTGTTATTGCTTTTCTAATATTTATTTTTTATAGTTTGGGTTTTTATACTCATCATGGCGAAGGAATGCCAGTACCAAAATTAAAAGGTTTACCCATTGCAAAGGCTATTCAATTACTTGAAGAACAAGGTCTAAGATATCAAATCAATGATTCAATCTATTTAATAGATCAACCTCCAGGTGTAATTGTTGAGCAAGATCCTGATCCAAATACCAATGTTAAAGCTAACAGAACTATTTATCTGATTGTAACCAGGGATGCACCTAATATTAAATTCCCAGATATTGAGGGCAGAACATTTTTAGAAGTGCGCTCCATACTCAATAATTATCAATTAAAGGTTGGTGATACCACCTACAGATCAGATGTTGCTAGAGATGTAATTCTAGAGGCTGTATTGGGCGGTATTATTATTAGAAAAGGTCAGCAAATTCCAAAAGGCTCTAGCATAGATCTTATTCTTGGCGATGGATTGGGTGCAAGTGAGGTTGATATTCCAAATTTATTTGGATTAAACTTAAATGAGGCAAGAATGGCCTTATTAGGATCTTCATTAATTTTAGGAAATATTAGTTTTGAAGGATCAATTGATACCGTTAATTCAAAAATCATACGGCAATTTCCTGCAATAAGCGATACGCTGAATAAGGTTAGTATTGGTACACCTATTGATATAGTACTTAAAGGAGGGAATTAATTTGACTTTTATCTCTGCTGCTGAATTTAAAAAACGAAATATAGTACCTGTTCCATTTCAAATTATTGATGT
>CAIJME010000321.1 GCA_903821625.1 uncultured Sphingobacteriales bacterium
AAAAAAATGAATACTCGTCTCAAAGGCAAAAAAGCCGTATTATTATTACTTTTTATCCTCTTTGTAGCTGATAGCTTTGCACAACGCTATGCTGCTCCGCTTAGCCCTGAAGAATCTTTAAAAAAGTTAAACATTGTCAATGGTTTTTCAGTTCAATTGTTTGCATCAGAACCTCATGTTTTTGATCCCGTTGCCCTTGAATTTGATGAAATGGGGAATGCTTATGTAATTGAAATGCCCGATTATCCATATGAAGTTGAACCAGGTAAAGGTCATGGACGTATTCGTATACTAAAGGATACAGATGGGGACGGAAAAATAGATAAATCAATAATTTTTGCAGAGAACGTGACTGAAGCTACCAGTATGCTGCCTTGGAAAGGCGGACTTATCGTTACAGCTGCACCGAATATAATCTATCTTAAAGACACCAATGGCGATGGTAAGTCAGATTCATCAGAAATTTTATTTTCTGGATTTTTTCAAAATAACTCTGAGGCTCAGGTAACTAGTCTTAAATTAGGTGTTGATAATTGGATTTATGCCAATAATAATGGTCAAAGTGGAAAAGTAACGCTTAGTAAAACTCCAGGTGCTGCAGCATTAGAAGTTAGAGGTGCTGATTTTCGTTTCAGAATGGACCGAAATGTGTTTGAACTTGAAACTGGTCCCGGACAATTCGGACAAACGATTGATGACTATGGGCATCGGTTTTTTTCACAGAATTCAATACACCTACAACAGGCTGTAATTCCATGGAGATATACCCATCGGCATGCATTTCTTCCAACATCTAAATTTAACGTTACTGTTACAGATCATCAGGAGATCATGTTTCAGGAAACTGCACCTCCGTATTGGCGTGCTGAAAGAAGCGCCCGCAGAAATAAAGCGTATAAAGAATCGAATCTGAATAGAATTGAATATGCAGAAGATCGCTTTAGCGGAGCTACAGGTAGTACCATATATAATGGTGATGCAATGCCTAAAGAATTCTATGGTAATGTTTTTACTGCAGATGTATCTGGACACCTGGTGCACAGAGATATTCTTAGTCCGAGTGAAACTAGCCCGGTTCTTGTTGCAAAACGTCCTGAAAATGAAAAGGATAGAGAATTTATTTACTCTACTGATACCTGGTTTCGTCCAGTAACGTTCTCTGTTGGTCCGGATGGTTATTTATATATTCTTGATTATTATAGACAACATATTGAAACTCCTGTTTCGATTCCTGATGATCTGAAAGCTGATATGGATTTCATGGCCGGAAGTGATATGGGTAGAATATATCGTGTTTTGCCTAATAACAGCACGTATAAAAATGTATCAGTCAACCTAAAGGATGCATCCAGTTTAAAACTACTTGATTATTTATCCCATACTAATGGATGGTATCGTACTCAAGCTCAACGTCTACTCCTTGAGCGTCAGGATAAGTCAATTGTTCCAATGGTTAATAAAATATTTAACACGAGTACTGATTCAGGAACAAGATTACGTTTATTGTATGTACTTGAAGGGTTAAGCTCATTGAATTCATCCATCATTAGCAAAGGATTGCAAGATTCATCTCCAGGAGTGCGTGAAAATGCATTGATTCTGGCAGAACGTTATCCAGAAACTCTTCCTTTGGTTATTAAATTGATTAATGATTCTTCAAAAAGAGTAGCACTTCAGGCCGCTTTGAGTTTGGGAGAATTTAAAGGTCAGGCAATAATCCCTGCCTTTACGGAAGTTGTTCAGAAACAAGGTCAAAATGATTGGTTCAGAAGCGCTGTATTAAGTTCAGAAGCAGGTTCTTCGCCAGATATTTTAAAGGCACTGGTTCAGCAAAATTCTTTTTTTCAAAATGTGGAACCATGGAAACTCAGTTTCTTGCAAGATCTTTCCAATATTATAGGAGCTAGGCATAATAAAACACAGTTTTCAGCTTTCTTAGATATCATGTCTCTTCCGGCTATGAACGGAGCAAATTTGCAAGCTTCTGCATTAAAAGGTCTTAAAATGGGCTTAAATAAGAATGAAGCATGGAAAGAAACAGCAGCGAAGATTACTATGGATTCTGAATCTGAAATAAAAGCATCATTTGAATTATTGAGAAAACTGCAATAAAAGGTATTTCGATAAATAATTGTAGTTTCTAAAACAAGAAATAAAAAAGAACAGTCAAATGAAAGATATTAAATACAATAGAAGAAACTTCCTGCACAAGTATTTAAAAGCAGGTTCAATGCTTGCAGGAGCGGGCCTTTTACTTAGTTATTCTTCTTTAAGTTCCGTAGCTAAACAGCTTGCTCAATCGAGTTCATCCAATCAGCAGCCTCCAAAAAAAGCCGTTCAACCTGCTCAGAAAAATCAATGTGATAATCTTTCAGGGGTTAGTGCTGAAGAAATTGAAAAGCGAAAAAAACTTGCTTATGTAACTAAAACACCAATACCAGATAGCCATTGCAGTAATTGTACGCTTTATTTGCCTCCAGCCAAGGATAAGCCTTGTGGTGGATGTATGTTGTTTAAAGGTCCAGTACGACCTGATGGGTATTGCGCATATTGGGCACCTATAAATAATTAGGCATAATAACATCACATTTACTATTATTCAATAGGGTATTAATTTTATCAATGAAAAGATCAATACTTATATTTTTTATTTTTGTAAACCTTACTTCCCGGGCACAGAATCCTGATATTCAATATGCTCAAACCTCGAGGTTAAAAGGTAGCTCAGATGCAGTAATTGTAAAAAATGTGCCGCTTGTTCATACCTCTCAAATTTTTTCTTTGGATAAACGAGGTAAATTTGTTTTCAAAGATGAACTTCAGAAACAGATTGGACAAATTTTTGGCAATCTTTCTAAAGCTCTAAAAATTGCTGATTCAGGTATTGATCAAGTAGTTAAATTAAATATATACTTAAAAAATTCGACGCTAATTTCTAAAGTGCAAACAGAAATCGGCAGGCGATTCAAATCTGGCAAATTGCCAGCAGTTAGTTATGTAACTGGTAACTTAAGTTATCCGGATGCTCTTATTTCTATAGATGCCATTGCTGTTTCTACCAATTCCTCTGATAATAATGTAAAATATTTCAATTCAGGATCGACACAAGTATCAATCCTGCCACCTGGTCCGGTTGTTTATGTATCAGGGCAGGCTGCAAAAGGTAATTTAACTGAAGCAACGCTCAATACACTGAAGCAATTAGAAGAATCGCTTCATTTTCTTGGTCTTGAAAAAAGAGATATTGTTCAAATTAAATCTTTTATTAATCCAATATCAGATTTGAGTACTGTTCAAAATGTGATGGCAGAGTTTTTCAAAGAAGGTACAATTCCTCCACTCGTCAATGTAGAATGGTTAAGTAAGGATCCATTAATTGAAATTGAGCTAATTGCATCCTCAAACCGAACATTAAGTAAATCGAATGAGCAGTTAGATTTCATAACACCAAAGGGAATGGTGCATTCTCCTGTATATAGTAAGGTAACCCGTGTAAATTATGGGAGTAAAGTATATGTTTCAGGTTTGTATGGAAATACTGAGCGAGGTATTAAGTCAGAGTTGAGTGATATTTTTGATTTTCTTGATTTGATCATGAAGAAATCAGGAAGTGATTTGAAACATCTTGTAAAAGCAACTTATTATGTAAGTAATGATCTTCATAGTGCTGCCTTGAATGAGATTCGTCCTAAATATTATGATCCGAAGCGTCCGCCAGCAGCATCAAAGGCTATGGTTAAAGATGTTGGAGCACTAAAAGCAGGAGTAAACATGGATATGATAGGGGTGGTCATTGAGAAATAATTATTACTCAATAAGATTCGCTTTATATTCTAATTTATAAAATACGGATTTAGATTTTGACATAGAAATCATTACTATAATCCATTTCAAACTATATTATTTTAAAACGCTATTGTTTCTTTGAATATATTTTATATTTTCGGGTACGTAAACGTTTACTATTGCATGCATTACAATTCAATTCTGAATAGTATAATTGAAAAATAGAGTCATGAAAAACAAAATAAGTGATCCATCAAGGCGTCAATTTTTAAAACAAACATCAGTAGCTGGAATAGGAGCAGCATTGACTTTAGGCATTTCGCCATCTTTGATAGCTGGAGATTTGAATCATTCGTCTATGCCAGCAATACTTGGAGGACCAGCAGCATCGAATGCAGCAAAATGGATTAAATGGCCAATTTGGATTCCTGAAACGGATGAGAAAAGAGTTCTTGAGGTATTGAGAAGTGGGGTATGGTCGCGTGCTTCGGTTGTGAATGAATTTGAAGCGCTTTGGGCTAAAACTAATGATGCCAAACGTTGCCTTACTGTGAGCAATGGAACCAATGCTTTGATTGTTGCTCTAAATCAATTGGATATAAAAGCTGGTGATGAAGTACTTGTTCCTCCATACACATTTATATCTACTGTGCAGGCTGTTTTGATGAATGGTGCGATGCCCATATTTGTTGATATAGATCCGGAAACCTATCAGATAGATCCTGCAAAAATGGAAGCTAAGATTACCCCTCGAACTAAGGCTATTTTGCCTGTTCATATTTTAGGAATGCCTGCTGATATGCCAAGAATTATGGCAATTGCAAAAAAACATAATTTGGTAGTGATTGAAGATGCATGTCAAGCTCCGCTTACTGAAGTGAACAATCAAAAGGTTGGAACCATTGGGAATGCCGGTTGTTTTAGTTTTCAAAACTCAAAAAATATTCCAATTGGCGAAGGTGGAGCAATAATTAGTAATGATATTGCTTTTATGGATCGTTGCTTTTCATTTCAAAACCTCGGTTTACCCTTTGGAACTGCAGTGGGAACAATTAATACCGGAGGTGTCAGAATTGGTACCAAGGTTCGTTTAACGGAATATCAGGCAGCAATCGGCCTTGCTCAGATTCAAAGACTGGATGCTCAAACAACTGTTCGTGAAGAAAATGCAAAATATTTAAAATCAAAAATTGAAAATATTCCAGGTATAGTGCCGTATAAATTATACGACTGTGCAACACGAGTTTCATTTCATCTGTTTTCTTTCAGATACAAGCAGGAGTCTTTTAAGGGTTTAACTAGAGCTGAATTTCTTCAAGCCTTAAGAGCCGAAGGAGTACCATGTTCTGGTGGTTACACTCCTTTAAACACTCAGGAATTTATTAAAGAAGCATTTGAATCCAAAAATTTTAAAAGGATATACCATAAAGATATGCTTGATTATAAAAAATACATGGAAAATAACCAATGTCCTGAAAATGATAAACTTTGTACAGAGGCGGTATGGTTTACACAGAATCTTCTTCTTGGCAGTAGAGAAGATATGGATTCAATTGCTTCAGCAATCAATAAAATTTACACGAATGCCGAGTCTATTAAGAAATCCTTAGAAAAAAAATCATAAAAAAATCAGTTTTTCTAATTGGATTTAACAATAAAAGATAAATGAATAACATTGATGAAAAAGAAGCTGGTTTACTAAAGCCTGATTCTTCAGTTAAGATTGGTAATTTAATAGCTAAAACATATAATTCAGGCTTTCTACAGGCACATGATACGTATAATGCCTTATCGGCAGCAAGCGATGGTAAAATTTATTATATCTTATCTTCAGATAAAATTGAGTTTGCTGGTAAGATGTACGTTTATGATCCAAAGAGTGATCAGACAGAGCTTCTAGCAGACCTGAATGAGGTATGTGGGGAGAAAGGAAAAATGTTTATTCCTCAGGGCAAGAGTCATACCCGTTTTTATGAGAGCCAAGGCAAATTATACTTCTCAACTCACATCGGATATTATGAATTAATAAAAGGTATGGATAGGTTACCGGTTAATCCGCCTGCTGACTTTAAATTATACCCGGGAGGTCATATTATTTCTTATGATCTAAAGACTAAAGAATTCAACGACCTTGCTATTCTTCCAAATGGGGAAGGTATGGTTACCATGACGATGGACTGCGTTCGAGGACAAGTTTATGGAATTACATGGCCTAAAGGCAATTTCGTGCATTATGATGTGAATTCGAAAGTTCTAAAAAATTTAGGTCAGATTTCAGCAAATGGCGAGGATGGGGAACCTGGTGCCGATTTTAGGTCTCTTTGTCGTTCTTTACTTGTAGATCCCAATAACGGTTTAGTTTATTTTTCTACTTCAGAAGGAGATATTTTTTCTTATAATCCGAATGTGGCTGAAATTGAAAAATTAGAAGAAGTCAATTTAAGATTAGATTATTTTGGAAATTATGATCCAACCCGTCCGGGAAGTATGGGATATAACTGGCGGAAAATATTTTGGTATGGACCTGAGAATATAGCCTATGGTGTACATGGTAACTCTGGGTATTTATTTCGCTTTCATCCTCAAAATAAAAATATAGAACTTGTAAGAAGAATCACTTCTGAGCCATCGTCTGCTAGCGGGATGTTTGACCAGTTCAGCTATGGTTATTTAGGCTTACAATTAGGACCGGATAAAGAAACAATTTATTATTTAACAGGTGGACCAATTTATGAAAATGGGAAGCGTATTGCAGGTGAGGAACATATTGCAAAAGGAGCTGCTAAAGGTTTAGAAAACCTTCATTTAATAACCTATCATATTCCCTCTAAATATTATAAAGATCATGGTCCTGTATTTTATGAAACTGGTGATCGTCCATTGTATGTGAATTCAATTGCGATTGGAAGTGAAGGAGAGGTTTATGCTTTGGCACGAGTAACAGAAAATGGTATTACGCGGACTGATTTAATAAAAATACCTAATCCATTTTAGTAAATTATTTGTTTATTTATTTGAAAAATAAATTTCAGATTGAATATTTTATA
>CAIJME010000322.1 GCA_903821625.1 uncultured Sphingobacteriales bacterium
AATTTGAAAAAATTGCATATTTCTTCAAATTTATTTTAATAAAGCGCAATAACAAGCCTTGCAGGTTTAAGCTTTTTTCTATTTTTGATACTCAACTAATTTAAGCAGAATGAATAACTGGTTTAAACGCAATGGTATACATCTGGCCATTATAGGAATATTTATCGCCTTATGTTTTGTGTATTTTAGTCCGGCATTACAAGGTAAAGCCTTGTATCAGAGTGATGTACTCATGGCTCAGGGCATGCAAAAAGAAATTATGGATTTCAAAGCAAAAGACGGAAAGGGTCCATTATGGACAAATTCTATGTTTGGGGGAATGCCTGCTTTCCAAATCTGGGTTCAATATCCAAATAACGTAACAACTTATGTTATTTCCTTCTTTAAAACTGTATTCCCAAATCCAATCGACACTGTTTTATTGTACCTCTTGGGTGCTTATCTTTTATTCTGTGTATTAAGAATCAACCCATGGTTGGCGGCGGCAGGTGCTATAGCATTCGCCTTTTCATCCTATAACTTTCAGATCATTGATGCTGGGCATAGCAATAAAGCAATGGCTATTGCATTTTTTCCACCGATCTTAGCAGGCATCATTCTGACATTCAGAAGGCAATATATTTTAGGTGCAGTCTTAACTGCCCTGTTTCTTGCCATAGAGATCAGAACGAATCATATCCAGATGACTTATTATCTGTTTATTGCATTGCTTATTTATGTTGGAATTGAATTATACCACGCTATTAAAAGCAAATCAAGCAAAGATTTTATTAAATCATTTGGTTACTTAGCGGCAGCCTCGGTTCTTGCCATTGCAGTAAATGCGGGTATGCTCTGGACTACTTATGAATACAGTACCGAAACCATTCGTGGAAAATCCAATTTAACTACTGATAAGTCTGCACCAAACAACGGGCTAGACAGAGAGTACGCTTATCAATGGAGCCAAGGTGTGGGTGAAAGTCTTACCTTCTTAGTTCCAAATGCGTACGGTGGGGGTTCAGGTCCTAATCTGGACGAAAAATCGGAAGTGGCAAAAACACTGGCTGCCAAAGGAATTCCTGCAGAACAAATCATGCCTGCCATGCAGCAATTGTCACAAGTTGGATTATCAACCTATTGGGGGGATAAACAATTCACTTCAGGTCCATGGTATTTTGGAGCAATCATTTGCTTCCTATTCATTCTAGGACTTTTCATCGTCAAAAACAGAATAAAATGGTGGATATTGAGTGCCAGCATTCTATGTCTTCTGCTTTCTTTTGGAAGGCATTTACCATTCCTTTCAGATCTATTCTTCAACTATTTCCCGCTTTACAATAAGTTCAGAGCGGTTGAATCAATCCTAGTTATCGTTGGATTTTTAATTCCGGTTTTGGCAATTCTTGCAGTAAAAGAAGTTGCTTCACAAACTGAAGAACCTAAAAAACTTCAAAAAAATCTGTTGTATAGTTTATACATCACTGGTGGACTTTTAATCATCTTGATTGTATTACCAACTGCATTTTTGAGTTTTAAAACTCAAAATCATGGTCTATTCATCGAGCAATTAACTCAGATTACTAATGGCGATAAAGGCTTCGCTGATTCCATTGCAAATGCTTTAGTTGAAGACAGGATAAGTCTGGCAAGGATGGATGCACTGCGTTCTCTACTATTCGTATTGATTGGTGCAGGATTAATTTGGGCGCTTATCAGAAAAAAGATGAACACCCAGTTTGTCTTCATCGCATTGGCAGTTGTGGTTCTTGTTGATCTTTGGAGCATAGACAGACGTTACCTGAATAATGAAAAATTTGTTGAAAAAAATGTGCTGAATCAGCAATTTCAACCAAGAGATGTGGATCAACTAATCATGCGTGATCAATCGTATTATAGAGTTTTGGATTTAAGCCAAGGTAATCCTTTTTCAAATTCAGTACCATCTTACTTTCATAAAAGTCTGGGAGGATATCATGCCGCTAAGCTTAAGCGT
>CAIJME010000323.1 GCA_903821625.1 uncultured Sphingobacteriales bacterium
GGTTCCGTCTTTTTGTGTGAGTCCTAGTTTATTAGCATCAAAACGCCAGATTCCGGCATGCTGCTCAAGCTCTGGGCATGGAAATATTCCCGGCTGTCCAGGCTTTCCTCCGGGAGTGTTTGCCATGTCCATACAGTTATTGGAGGGTGTGCCAAACGGAACATACATAAATCCTTTATCATCAAATGAAACCGGCTTGGTAATATGCCAGTGTGCGCCATGTTCGTGATCATCAGTTAGCACGGTTTCCATCTCACTTTCTGGAATCAGTTTGCCGGGAGTAAGTTTGCTTCTGTAAATGGCCAGAGAAGAGCTGTAGTACAAGTATCCTTTATGGATTCGCATGCCATTTGCCAGACTGCCAACATCTTTATAGCTTCCAAAATGCTGAATGATATCTGCTTTTCCGTCATTATCTGTATCCCGTAAAGCTACGTTGCCTCCCTTTGCCGAAAACCTTAGTTTGACATAAATATCTCCGTTGTCATTTACTGCCAAGTGTCTTGCAGGACCTATACTATCTGTTACCACAACAGCTTCAAATCCACCAGGAAGGGTAATTCCACCATTGTCAGGATCAGAAGGAGGAAGGCCTCCTGGATTTCTCATTAGGGTATGACTGAGCAGCGTAATCGTAAGTATGGAGACTGCTCCATAAGCGAAATATTTTTTAAAAAAGATAGAATTGAAATTCAGTTTCATTTTAAAGGAAGCGGATTATGCTAAATTATGTTTGATTAGATTCAAAAGTAAATATGCAAAAAAGCTGTTTTAATTCAAGAATAGGATTTAGTAATTGCCAATATATTTTTAATGGTCGGATTCATTATTTGTTTATAGATTAATAACCATTTAAATAAATTACATTCTTTTCTCAAAACAGATGCTGGTCTCCATTCCTTCATATTGCCCATAATTTGGAATAAGAATGAAGTTCGTTTTAGTGTAAAGTGATATTGCTTCTTTTTGTCTAATCCCTGTTTCAAGAATCAATTTAGTATAATCCATTTCTTGTGCCCAGTTCTGAAGTTCTTTAAGAATCCTGCTGGCCAGTCCTTTTCCTCTGCTTTCTGTTGAAGTAAACATCCGTTTAACCTCCATGGTGTTTTCATCATATTTTTTAATTGCACCACAAGCCACAGCCTTTGAGTTTTCATAGGCTACAATTACATATCTGATCTCATCAGTTTTGTTGAATTGGATATAAAATTGATGATCTTCTCCATCCGAAATGGCTAAACCGGCATCCAGTAAAATGATGAGCTCTTTGAAATCGGGGTTATATGCATCGGTTCTTTGTAGTTTGATCATTATTTTTTTCAATCACTCGTATTCAATCATACAATACTGTCTCTACCTCTTAGCGAGACATTTTTTATAATTTCTTTGCTCCTGGTACCAAACTAGTCAGATCTCCAATTTTAACAGGTTTTCCGCTATCGATACTGTTCCTTGCTGCAATCCCTGTAAGTATTGCAAAAGCTCCATCCCTTAATCCTGCCGCCTGACGATTTGGATCGCTTTGATTGGGTAAAAATATATGCTGTTTCATCCGGTCGTCGCCACCTCCGTGTCCACCTTCTGTATTTGAAATTTTTATTAACTCACGCTTTCCAAAATTGCTGGTTATCTGTATCTCATCAAAACCCTCTTCATCCCATGGCTGTTTTTCCTTGATCCATGCATCCATCTTTCCTTTGGTTCCATTAAATGAAATTCTGTATCCTTCATAAGGAGAAAAGGCTGTTAATGAGTAACTTACTTGCACTTTATTGGCATATTTTATCTGTACTGCCATTTTATCGAATATGTCAATATCTTCTTTCCAGACACAGCCATCACGCAAATAGCCGTCATATTTTTCATTTTCAACATACAGCTTCATCAGCGTGGGATTCTTTGTGATATCCCAATAGAAATCGCATTGTTTGGTATGCGGACAGGTGCGGCAATTGGTATGTCTAAACGAATTATTCTTTCCGTAAAAATCCAAAGATCCATAGGCAAAAACTTCTTCTGGGTCAGAATCGATCCACCAGTTCAACAGATCAAAATGATGGGATGCTTTATGAACCAGTAA
>CAIJME010000324.1 GCA_903821625.1 uncultured Sphingobacteriales bacterium
GATAATGACGGAAAAGCAGATATCATTCAGCATTTTGGAAGCTATAAAGATGTTGGCAGTCTGGCAAATGGCATGCGAATCCATAAAGGATACTTGTACTACAGCTCTTCTCTAGCCATTTACAGAAGCAAACTAACTCCCGGAAAACTGATTCCAGAAAGTGAGATGGAAACCGTGCTAACTGATGATCACGAACATGGCGCACACTGGCATATTACCAAGCCGGTGTCATTTGATGATAAAGGATTTATGTATGTTCCGTTTGGCACACCCTCCAATAACTGTATGGATATGGCAAACACTCCCGGAGGAAAGCCTGGACAGCCGGGAATATTTCCATGCCCAGAGCTTGAGCAGCATGCCGGAATCTGGCGTTTTGATGCTAATAAACTAGGACTCACACAAAAAGACGGAACCTTATTTGCAACCGGCTTACGGAGTATTGTAGCAATGGACTGGAATAAGACAGATAAAAGTTTATATGTTTTACAGCATGGAAGAGATAATTTGCACCGCTTATTCCCTGAACTTTATACTGCCTGGCAAAGTGCAGTATTGCCATCAGAAGAGTTTTTTAAAATCAAGGAAGGCGATGATGCTGGCTGGCCATATTACTATTATGATCAGATGCAGAAAAAGCAATTAATGACCCCTGAATATGGAGGTGATGGTAAAAAAGAAGGAAAAGGAAAAGAACTGGCACAGCCATTAATTGGCTTTCCTGGGCACTGGGCACCGAATGACCTTTATTTTTACCAGGGAAACCAATTCCCTGCTCGATATAAAAACGGAGCATTTATTGCATTTCATGGTTCAACAAACCGTGCGCCCTATCCACAAGCAGGATATTTTGTAGCATTTGTTCCATTCAAAAATGGTGCTCCCAATGGTGATTGGGAAGTATTTGCGGATGGTTTTGCCGGTGTAGATCCAATAGTGAACGTAAGAGATGCAATCTATCGGCCAATGGGAATTGCAATGGGACCCGATGGATCTTTATACATCAGTGAGACTGAAAAAGGGAAAATCTGGCGTGTGATGTACAAAGGAGATAAAAAGAATTTTGGCACAGCACAACTGGCAGAGATGGAAAAACACAAACTTTTATCCCATATCCGCACTCCAGATCAAATAAAAGATAATCTAGAAAAAGGTAAGATTCCAGAAAAGGCAAAGCTTTACAATACTTATTGTGCTGCTTGTCACCAAAATGATGGAAAAGGTGATGGCAATCGCTTCCCTCCTCTTGGCGGAACTGATTGGGTAACTGGAGATAAAACAAAGTTATTGAATACTATACTCAAAGGATTAAATGGAGAAATTGTGGTGAATGATAAACCCTACAACGGACTGATGCCGGCTCATAATTTCCTGAAAGATGAAGAAGTTGCTACTATTCTAACCTATATCAGACAAAGTTTTGGGAATACCGCATCTGCAGTAAGTGTTGAGGAGGTAAAAGAATATAGAAATAGTCAAAAAAAATAACAAAATTCAATCGATTAATTCTATGAACCAGATGTAACATGAATTCTACTTATATTAGTCTTAATTATTTGACTAAGTGGTTAAATTAGAAAATTCTTTACTCAAGAATTATAAAAACGTAAAAATCAATTTCAATATAACTTAAATAAATTGTTCAATGAAACGTAGAGACGTTATTAAAGGTCTGACATTACTCCCACTAGCTGGCGGAGTTGTTGGAAGTGCTCAGGCTGCAATGGCTACTCCAGCGAGTGCTGAAGGAGCAGGTCTTGCTGGTATGCTTGGCAAAGAAGCTGCTACAAGTTCAGCATTATTAGGCCCTGAAGTGTATCGTGCACTTGGAGTAGAGCCGGTAATTAACTGCCGTGGTACATTCACAATTATAGGTGCATCTACTTTAGTTCCTGAAGCTAAAGAAGCCATGTACAATGCTCAATCAAACTATGTTCAGTTAGATGAACTGGCGATGGGTGTTGGAAAAAAACTGGCAGAATTATCAGGTGCTGAATGGGGAGTTGTTTCCTGTGGTTGCGCAGGAGGAATAAAAATCAGTACCATAGCAGCGGTAACCGGTGGAAATCCTGAAAAGCTTGTCCGAGTACCTGATCTTACCGGGTTCGAAAAAAATGAAGTGATCATCCCACGTCATTCACGTAATACCTATGACCATGCTGTTCGAAATGTCGGAGTTAAAATAATTACTGTAGAAACACAGGAAGAACTTGAAGGCGCGATGAATTCTCGTACTGCAATGATTTATATGATGCCTACTTCACCAGGTGATACTGGTCCTCTTTCTGTTATTGCAATCTCAAAGGCAGCAAAAGCTAAAGGAGTACCTGTATTTGTAGATGCTGCTGCAGAAGCACTCACCTTAAAACCTAACGTACACCTTGCCGACGGAGCAACAGTTGTTGCTTACAGTGGTGGAAAGGCTATCCGTGGCCCACAAAGTGCCGGTTTATTGTTAGGAGATAAGAAATTCTTAATGGCAACATGGCAGTCAAGTTCACCTCACCATGGTGCTGGCCGTGATAACAAAGTTGGAAAAGAAGAACAAATAGGAATGCTTGCTGCTGTTGAAGCATGGACAAAACGTAACCATCCACAAGAAGAAATTGCCTGGACAGGTTACCTTGAAACAATTTCTAAACGTGTTTCTGCAATTGCAGGTATTACCACTACTATTCGTCAACCTGAAGGATTAGATAATCGTACTCCAAACCTGAATATTTCATGGGACCCTACAAAGTTCAATGCAACAGGACAGGATATTGCCACTTATCTTTCAACAACTACTCCTCGTATTGCATTAAGCGCTGGTGGTGGCGGTCGAGGTGCTGCAGGTGCTGCTAATTTAACTTCTATCAGTGTTGCTGCATTTATGATGCAACCGGGCGATGATAAAATCGTTGCTGAGCGTATTTTTGCAGCACTTTCTATGAAACGCCAACCTGCCCCTGAAATGAAAGCTCCAGCAGCAGACATTAAAGGTCGTTGGGAAGTTACAGTTGAATACTTCAGAGAAACTAGCAAGCATACTTTCTTTATTGAACAACAAGATTCAAACTGGCTTAAAGGTTCTCATAAGGGTACATTTACAACTAATGAATTAGAAGGCACGATAGAAGGTAATGAAGTAAAATTCAAAAGCGCATCAAAGCTATTAGCTGACAATGTTCCA
>CAIJME010000325.1 GCA_903821625.1 uncultured Sphingobacteriales bacterium
GATTCGTACGGCTTTACTCCAACAGATGCCTATTGCTTTGTAAGTACTTGCCCAGATTTCAGAATCAATATTTATCAAATGTGTAAAATTGGAAAGCTAAATTATGTTGCAGGTGCAGAAATCCCTAAGCGATATTTAGGCTAGGACAGGATGAAATAAATTTGTTTTTGATTTAAAAATCTGCTTCAAACTGATACCTTTTATTTCACAAAATATTTTTTCGGTTTTATCTCATTTTTGTTTGCATTAAAACTAGCCCTAAAAGAATATTTCATGGGCATTGCCATGTCTTTCCTATTTTAATTTAATTAAATTGCCACTGTAATTCTGATTCTTCTCTGTAAACCCTTTCTAGTATGATCAATTTTAAAAATATACAAACAGAGGTGGATGCCGGCTTTCTGTATAAGATCCTTGCAGAAAATGAAAAAGATCCGAATGTTGCCAAAGTTTTCACAGAAATGAGTGCCATTGAGCACGGTCATGCATTAGCTTTTCTGGCAAAAAACAATCTGGAATCGTCACATCTTCCATTGCCTTCAGGTAAGGCTAGAGTTCTTGAATTGATAGGTAAAATTTTTGGATATGATTATATTTTGGGGGTACTGCTGGATACCGAAAAAAGTATCTCCTCTTCTATTTTGCATGCAAGGAAGCAAACTAAAACAATACCTTCAATTTCTGATACTGCTCATGTTACTATTTTAAAGAATATTTTAAATAACCATACTGAAATATCAGGTTCAAACTTGGCCAGGTTTGAAAAAAGACACCGCTCAGTTGGTGGAAATGCATTACGAGCAGCGGTGCTAGGTGGAAACGACGGCTTAGTATCAAATTTTAGTCTGGTAATGGGTATTGCTGGTGCCACAAGCGGACAAAGTGAGGTATTACTTACCGGGCTTGCCGGGCTTTTAGCAGGAGCACTTTCAATGGCTCTTGGCGAATGGATTTCTGTAAAAAGCTCTCAAGAACTTTATGAAAACCAGATGCAGCTAGAGATGGAAGAACTGGAAACCAACCCGGAGGGCGAAGAAAAGGAAATTGCATTAATATACATCACTAAAGGTATTCCTGAAGCTCAGGCTAGGGCAATGGCAAGTGAGATTATGACCAACAAGGCCCATGCACATGAAATACTAATCAAAGAGGAATTGGGTATTAACCCTGAAGATTTGAAAGGCTCTGCCATGGAAGCAGCAATCACCTCGTTTATACTATTTGCTATCGGAGCAATTATTCCGGTTATTCCATTTTTCTTTTTGAGTGGAATAGCTGCTGTATTATTTAGTGCATTGCTTAGTGCTATGGGTTTATTTCTAATTGGTGCAGCTATTACGCTATTTACCGGAAAAACCATCTGGTACTCAGGAGCTAGGCAGGTCTTTTTTGGCTTAACAGCAGCAGCCATAACTTATGGAATTGGAACTTTGATTGGTGTTTCGCTTGGATAAAATCCTTTTTCCTGTAATTTTAGCTCCATCTTTTTTTATGATTTATAAGTGTAACTTTTGTAACAATAATTCCTTTTTGCTTGTGAGATCTTTGTAGTGCGATAAAAAATATGATGGAAATATTAGGTTACATTCTTGCGGTAGTTGTTGGTGTTTCACTTGGGCTAATTGGTAGCGGTGGTTCTATTCTTACTGTGCCCATTCTGGTTTATGTAATGGGGGTCAATCCAATATTGGCAACAGCCTATTCCTTATTTATTGTGGGTTCAACTGCTTTGGTTGGCGGCGTGCAAAGTGCATTACAAAAAAGAGCCGATTTTAAAACAGTTTTTATTTTTGGGATTCCATCCATAGCTGCAGTTTATATTACTCGAATGTGGTTGGTGCCCTTAATTCCTGATGAACTATTTTCAATTGGATCTTTGGTTATTACCAAATCGATTGGTATCATGGTTCTTTTTGCAATCGTGATGATACTAGCCTCTGTGAGTATGATTTTGCCAGGAAAAGAGATCGATGAACCTGAAGATAAAACCCTGCATTATAATTATCCTTTGATTTTATTAGAAGGCTCAGTTGTTGGTTTGCTTACTGGCTTAGTTGGTGCAGGTGGTGGGTTTCTGATCATTCCAGCGCTCGTTATTTTAGCACGCATGCCCATGAAGCTTGCCGTAGGAACGTCTCTTTTTATTATTGCTGCAAAATCTCTGATTGGATTTATAGGCGATCTGCAGGGTGCTCAGGTTATTGACTGGAAGTTATTGGGAACCTTTACCGGTCTTGCAGGTATTGGAATTTTCATTGGAATATTCCTTTCCAAGAAAATTAGTGGCGATAAACTTAAAAAATCATTTGGCTGGTTTGTATTGATAATGGGTATTTATATTTTCATCAAAGAGCTCTTTTTTCCTTCTTTAGGTGCCGGGCATTAAGATGAAAATCAATACATATTTTGCTAGCTTTTTTGATTGCAACAAATGTTACAAACTTAGGATAGAAAAATACAGACCTTTGTAGTATAGAATTTAAGAATATGAATATAGAACAAATTTATACCGGATGTTTGGCACAGGGTGCTTATTACATTACCAGCAATGGTGAAGCTGCCATCATAGACCCTTTACGTGAAGTGCAACCATATTTAAGCAGGCTCAGCAAAGACGGGGTTAAATTGAAATATATTTTTGAAACGCATTTTCATGCTGATTTTGTAAGTGGACATGTAGATCTTAGTAAAGAAACCGGTGCCCCGATTGTTTATGGTCCGAATGCTGCCTGTGAATTTGAATGTATCTCTGCAGTTGATGGCCAGGAATTTAAGATTGGCGATATAACTATCAAGGTTTTACATACTCCGGGTCATACCATGGAAAGTACTACCTTTTTATTAAAGGATGAGCACGGTAAAGACCATTGTATTTTTAGTGGCGACACCCTATTCTTAGGCGATGTTGGACGCCCCGACCTTGCTCAAAAAGCTGCTCACATGACACAAGATGAGCTTGCCGGCCTGCTTTATGATAGCTTGATGAATAAGATTATGCCATTATCTGATGATGTAATTGTTTATCCCGCTCATGGGGCTGGGAGTGCCTGCGGTAAAAATATGATGAAAGAAACGGTTGATACTTTAGGAAACCAAAAGCATGTTAACTATGCTTTAAATCAGCCGGATAGAGAATCATTCATCAAGGCGGTTACAGATGGTTTACTTCCTCCACCAGCATATTTTGGATTAAACGTGGCCATGAACAAAAAAGGATATGAAAGTTTTGAAACTGTACTTAGTCATGGAATGAAAGCGTTAAGTGCTGATGAATTTGAACTTGCAGCTGAAGCTACCGATGCCCTGATCCTAGATACCCGAGATAACACCCTATTTTACCGCGGATTTATTCCTCAATCTATAAACATTGGCTTAAGTGGCGATTTTGCTCCATGGGTTGGCGCTTTGATCGTAGATGTAAAACAGCCAATACTGCTGGTAACAGATGAAGGTAAAGAAGAAGAAACGGTTACCCGTTTAAGCCGTGTTGGATTTGATCATGTTATTGGCCATTTAAAAGGTGGTTTTAAGGCTTGGTTAGATGCAGGAAAAGAGGCGGATATTGTAGATCGTATCACTGCAGAACAGTTTGCAAATGAAGTAAAAATTGGGAAAGATAAAGTTGTGGATGTTAGAAGGGAAAGTGAATATGCCGCTGAACATGTAGAAGATGCCTATAACAGACCTCTGGCCTATATTAATGACTGGATCAAAGATGTTAATCCTAAAGAGCACTTCTTTTTACATTGTGCAGGTGGATACAGAAGCATGATGGCAGCATCGATTCTTCAAGCTCGTGGCTTCAGAAACTTTACTGAAATAGCAGGAGGCTTTGGAGCAATAAGCGGTACAGCTGTTCCAAAAACCGACTTCATCTGTCAAAGTAAAATCATGCAATCATAATTATGTTCATTATGTTTATACCATACAACAAAATAAGGGAGGCCATAAGCGCCTGCTGCTATGAAAGGTTCTGCGAGGGCTAGTGTCCACCGCTGGCGGGGGAATAAAAGGGGGTGGTTTTTAATTTTAGTATTGAGAAATACCAATCATAGGAAAGTGCTTGGTGTTACCCACCAAGCATTTTATCATTTCATTCCGCTCATAGCCGCGGGGGCCTTACCTTTTTCTGTAGCAAAAAAGTACCAATGCCGAGGCGGTACGACGAGACCATGAGTACCTTTAAAAAACAATAAACTACACCGAATAAATCCCACCGCTGCGCCTGCTGCTATGAAAGGTTCTGCGAGGGCTGGGACTGTAATTGCCGCACCAGTCAATGCGGAAGAGAGGTGAACGGAGGTTCAGTGAATGGACGATTTGTTTAAGATTGAACTAAGTTTTCCTGTGCCTGGATTTAGCTACCTGCCGATAGCTCCTGATAGTTATCGGGACGGGACAAGGCGGGAAGAACGGTTATTAAAGGTCAGTGTCCGTAGGACTCCTTTGGAGCGAGCGTGGCGGATAAAAATAATTATGCTTCATATCCATAAAACAAATAGAAATATAAATCTTCAACTCTCCCATAAAAAAGGCCTCCCTTATTTTGTTCAGGGAAATTTTTAAATTAGAGTGCGATGCAAGGATTAAACAAAAACAAATATCAGTTTGCTTTGCTTGTGCTGGTCAATGCATTTGTAGGGGCTATGGTAGGTTTAGAAAGATCCATCATGCCTGGCTTTGGAAAGTTGGAGTTTGGGCTAAGTGCCAATGCAGCTTTAATGTCTTTCATTATTGCTTTTGGGATCAGTAAATCTCTGAGTAATTATGCTGTTGCTCAACTTTCTAAAAAATTCAATCGTAAAACCATCCTAATTATAGGCTGGATTGTAGCTCTTCCTGTTCCATTTTTATTGATGTACGCACCAAACTGGAATTGGGTCATAGTAGCCAATATTTTACTTGGAATTAATCAAGGCCTAGCCTGGAGTTCTACTGTGATCATGAAAATAGATCTTGTAGGTTCAAAGAACCGAGGACTTGCCATGGGGATCAATGAATTTGCTGGCTATCTTTCAGTAGGTCTTGCCGCATGGCTGGCAAGCTCAATTGCAGCTGATTATGGATATGCTTTTTTCCCGTTTTTACCAGGAGTGCTATTTGCATTTGCAGGATTATTGATCAGTGTATTTCTTGTTCAAGATACGACTCATTTTGTCCATACAGAGAGCTTAACTAGTAAGCTACCTCTCCTTGAAAATGTATGGAAAGAAACTACCTGGAAACATAGAAATTTGGGTTCTGTAAGTTTAAATGGATTGGTCAATAATCTCAATGATGGGGTAGTTTGGGGCTTACTCCCCATAGTATTAATTCAAAGAGGCTTTGGAATTACTCAGATCGGAATTATTGCTGCAATTTATCCTGCAGTCTGGGGTATTTCACAATTATTTACGGGTAAAATGGGCGATTCTTATTGTAAAAAACAACTCATTACTACCGGAATGCTATTACAGGCAGTAGCAATTTTAATACTTGCTATTGCCTCTGCTTTGCCATTATTGATCCTTGCCTCTATTTTACTTGGATTTGGAACTGCTCTGGTTTATCCTAACTTTCTGTCAGTTATCGCAGAAAGCACCCATCCAAAACAACGTGCCGAAAGCCTGAGTATATTTAGGCTTTGGAGGGATAGCGGTTATGTATTTGGAGCACTTTTGAGCGGGGTATTGGCAGATGCCTTTGGGATAACTTCTGCCTTATTTATTATTGCTGGAATTACGGCAATGGCCGGACTTATTGCAAATAAACGTATGTGCTGTACTGCAAAAACATTTTGGCAAAGTGACTATTGTTTACCCGCTTATTAAGATATTTCTGAGGGTCAATTAATCTCTAAATTACGTATCCTGCCGTTTGTAACCTTTGTTACTCAGAAACGAAATCTAAGCCTTTACTTTTGTATTGTAATTTAATCAACAGGAGGATTTAGCATGAAGGATTTATTAACAAACAATTGGAATATTATTCGGTTTCTTCGTTTGGGAATTGGTTTGGCAATTATTGTTCAGGCAATTGTAGCCGCTGATCTATTATTTGGTCTAGCAGGTTTACTATTTACAGGAATGGCTGTTTTTAATGCAAGCTGCTGCGGATCAGGGGCCTGTGCAACAACTCCTCGTGTAAGCAAAACCGGATCAAAAGATGTTTCCTACGAAGAGGTAGTTTAATAGTATTATCATAAAACTAGAAAGATGACTTTCAATGAATTAATACAATCTAACAAGCCAGTGCTTGTAGATTTTTTTGCAGAATGGTGCGGCCCCTGCAAAGTAATGGCCCCTATTTTAAAAGAAGTAAAGCTAGAGATTGGTGATGCGGTCAGTATCTTAAAAGTTGATGTAGACAAAAACCCACAGGCAGCTGCCGCATATCAGGTACAGGGTGTACCAACTTTTATTCTTTTTAAAGAAGGCAAGGTGCTTTGGAGGCAGAGTGGTGTGGTGCCCAAAAACGGGTTAGTTGGAGTAATTCAAAAATTCTCAATCTAAATATATGATAAACTTTTTTAAAAGATTATTTGGCTCCGAAGCCCAAGCAGATTTGAAATTACTCATTGATGAAGGTGCTTATTTGGTTGACGTAAGAACGCCTCAGGAGTATGCTCAATCTAAGGTTAAAGGTTCTGTAAATATTCCATTGGATAGCCTATCCAGTCAATTGGCAAAATTCAAAGACAGGAAACATATTATTGTGTTTTGCCGTAGTGGAAATAGAAGTTCTCAGGCTAAATCAATTCTTGACAGAAATGGATTTTTAAATGTTGTGAATGGTAGAACCTCAGACAATGTAAAGCAATTTGTAAAATAAATTCAACGATAAATAACTAAATTTATGAGTTCATACTGCATGCTATTAAGCTTGTCTCTGAGCTTATAATTCTCAAAAGCAATTTTATGTTATGAAAACAATTATTGTAGATGTAAGAACACCAGATGAATACGATATGGATGGTCATGCCAAATGCAGCGTGAATTATCCACTGGATAGAATCGAAAATTATGTAGATGCTCTGCGTGATTTTGATCAAATCGTATTGGTTTGCAGAAGCGGAAATCGTGCTAATATTGCAAAAAGTATTTTGGCTCAGCATGGTCTCACTAATATCGAAAACAAAGGTGAATGGCAAAATATTCATTGCAATTAAGTTAAATCAGATAATTTATAAATATGGAAAGCCTAAAAATTTTAATCCCTACTGATTTTTCTGTTCAAGCCGAATTTGCCTACCTAATGGTGAAGAAACTAGAAGAAAAAACTTCCATTGACATTCACTTTCTGCACGTATTAAATGTTCCGGATACAGTTTCAATGGACTCAAGAGGTGACATTCAAACCTGTGGTGAAATTGATGTGAACTTCGTGGTTAAACAGAAAGAAATTGCAGAAAGAAAGCTGGAGAATCTGAAAGTTCTTTACGGGAATCACATTAACGTTCATCTGGTTCTAGGAAAAACAACTGATGCTATTTTGGATTTCTCAGATTCCCATGGCTTTGATTTAATTGTGATGGGAACCAAGGGTGCAAGTGGGATTAAGGAAATTCTTTCTGGCTCAGAGGCCCAGATAATTGCGCGCAGATCTAAAATTCCTTTGTTATCATTAATGTGTGACCGCTCAGATCTTCAGATCCAGAATGTGCTGCTTGTGCATAATTTCAGCAATCCTAAAAAGGAGGGAATGGGATTGATGCATAAACTGATTAAAGCATTCAATACCAAAGTTCATTTTTTGCAGATAACTTCCGGAAAGGTTGAATCTGAATTAGGAAAGGTTGAATCAGACATGAAGCATTTTGCTGAGCTTAATGGCCTAATTAATTATGAATGCCATTTAATCAATGATAAGGATGTTGAGAATGGTGTTGTTCATTATAACCAAATGAATAATATGGACATTATCTGTATCGGCACCCATGGTAAGGGGAGCCTGTTCCATCAAAGTGCTACCGAAAAGCTTATTAACCATCTTTTTAAACCGATTATTTCATTTCACTTAAATTAAAATATGATTGAATTGCTAACACAGCCCTGGTCCTGGTGGTTTTCGGGCGCGATGATCGCTGCGATAATGTTCTTCCTTTTATTTTTTGGACAATCATTCGGGTTTTCGTCCAATCTTAGAACAATATGCTCAGCGGCAGGTTTGGGTAAAACGAATAAATTTTTTGATTTCAACTGGAGAAGCCAAATGTGGAATCTGGTCTTTCTGATAGGTGCTATTTTAGGAGGCTTTTTAACTAAACAATTTCTTTCTACAGATGCACCGGTGCAGATTGCACAATCAACAATTGAAGATTTATCCAGGCTTGGTATAGGAGCGCCAGAATCGTTACAGCCAGCAGAAATTTTTGGTTTAGAGGCCATGCTCTCCTTAAAAGGGTTTATGATCCTTGCCTTTGGAGGCCTGATGGTTGGTTTTGGTTCCCGTTATGCCGGTGGTTGTACCTCAGGGCATGCGATTAGTGGTTTGTCTGATCTACAAATACCGTCTTTGATAGCCGTAATAGGCTTTTTTGCCGGCGGATTGATTATGACATTTTTAATTTTGCCTTTAATCTTTTAATCGATGAAATTTATAAAATTCCTTTTATTGGGTATAGTTTTTGGTATTGTAATGACCAAATCTGAAGCTGTTTCATGGTTTAGAATTCAGGAAATGTTCCGTTTTCAGGCCTTTCACATGTATGGAATTATTGGAACAGCCGTAACATTGGGCGTAAGCGGTGTTGCATTAATCAAGAAGTTTAAAATTCGCGATTATCAGGGTAACCCGATCGTGTTTAGTCCGAAAGACAAGTCAGTAAGTAGATATCTTTTAGGTGGCAGTATATTTGGGCTTGGCTGGGCGCTTAGTGGTGCTTGCCCCGGACCAATGGTAGTTAACGTGGGCTATGGATACTGGGCAATGGCAATAGTTTTCTTTTTTGCTCTTGTTGGAACTTACCTATATGGTGTTGTAAAGAATAAATTACCCCACTAAAATTTCAAGCGATGTCTGAGCAGCAGGATGATAAAAATATACTAAACGATTTATTTTCAGTGATCAATAAACTGATCTTAGTGATGGTGATATTGATTTTTTTATTGATTGCCCTGCCGATTGGATATTATATTAGCAATCTACCTGCAAGGCCAATAGTGGTGATGCAAGATACAGCTACTGTTATTACTGAATCAAAAAAGCTTGTCCCGGAATACTGGATTGCTCCTGATGTAAGCACTATTACTGAAGCCGCAGAAAAAGAAAGGGTTGAATATGGCAAGGAGTTAATTGCTCATACCTCAAAATATCTGGGCCCAAAGGGTTCAGTTATGCAGATTAGTAATGGCATGAATTGCCAGAATTGCCACTTGAAGGCTGGAACGACTGTTTTTGGCAATAACTACGGTTCTGTAGCGTCTATGTACCCCAAATTTAGAGCAAGAAGTGGTGGACTTGAAAATATTCAAAAGCGCGTAAATGATTGCTTGCAAAGAAGCCTTAATGGTTCTGCGCTGGATACCAATTCAAGAGAAATGAAGTCTATTGTAGCATATATCAATTTTTTGGGAACCAATGTGAAGAAGGGTGAAAAAGCCTTAGGCTCTGGCTTCAAAGATCTGGCCTATCTAGATAGGGCTGCTAATCCCGACAAAGGCAAAGCTGTTTACACGCTTAAATGTGTAAGCTGCCATCAGGCTGATGGTTCAGGTTTGTTGAATCCCGATAAATCGGAATATACTTTTCCGCCATTATGGGGAAAGAACAGTTATAATGATGGAGCAGGGTTATATCGTGTTAGCAATTTTGCTAAATATGTGAAATACAATATGCCTATCGGCTCCACGCATGAAAATCCTCAGTTGAGCGATGAAGAAGCTTGGGACATTGCTGCCTATGTAAATTCTCAAGCTCGTCCGCATTTTAATGTTCCTAAAGACTGGCCAGATAAGTCTAAAAAACCAGTTGATCATCCTTTTGGACCTTACGCAGATAATTTTAGCGAAAAACAGCATAAGTACGGACCATATAAGCCAATTTCAGAAGAACTAAAGAAACGCGAAGCTGCCCTTACTGCTGAAAAAAAAATATAGGGCTAGTTTCTTAAAATTAATTATATGGAGAATAACAGAAGGGGATTTTTAAGAAAAGTAGGTGCAATAGGTGCCGGAGCGGCATTGGTTTCTGCAAATCCAATACTTTCAATGGCTGAAGAAATTTCAAATCATTCGATTGATACATTAAGCACATCAGAATTTACTATTTCCATTTTGCAAACTACAGATGTTCATTGTCAGGTACATCCTCATGATGAATTTTTTTTGGAAAATGATCAGTCAGTTTTTCGTAAAGCAGGGGGCTATGCTCATCTTGCTACCTACCTGAAGAAGGAAAAGAAAAGAAATCCGGACACCTTTATCATTGATACTGGCGACATGTTTCAGGGAAGTGAACTTTCAGTAAAGACATCCGGCAAGGCGATGGTTCCGGTTTTGAATGAGCTTGGTTATGATCTTTACCTGCCCGGTAATTGGGAAGTTATCTATTACAAAAAAGCAATGCAAACTTTATTGGGCTCATTAAATGCTCCCAAAGTTTGTGCAAATATGTATCATGATTTAGGTGATGGAAAGAAGGGAGAATTAATTTTTCAGCCTTATCATATTTGGAATGTGAAAGGTGTTAAGATTGGTTTTATCGGATATACTGACCCTTTGGTTCCACTCAGGCAATCACCAAGCTATAGTAAAGGCATCATCTATACTAAACCGGAAGAAAACCTGGCTCATTATGTAGATTTATTAAGAAATCAAGAGCAATGTGCCTATGTCTTAATGTTGTCTCATTTGGGCCTTTCACAGCAAATTTATATCGCTAACCTCCCTGAATGTGAAGGCGTTGATTATATTTTAGGTGGTGATACACATGAACGTGTTCGCAAGCCTATTCAATGTAAATATGCTAAAGTAGTTGAGCCTGGTGCTTTTGGTTCCTTTGTTGGGAAACTTGATCTCCGAATCAAAAATGGTAAGGTAGTTCAAGATGATTATTCATTGGTTGAAATAGACTCAGCAAAATATAAAGCAGACAAAAGTATTAGCCGTTTGATAACGGAAAATGAAGTTCCCTTTGAAGACGATATCAATACCATAGCTGGATATAGTACCATTCCCCTGTATCGTTATTTTGTTATTGAAAATACAATAGATACACTGATTCTGGATGCTTTAAAATGGAAGATCAAAGAAGCCGATATCGTTCTGTCGAATGGTTTCAGATTTTGTCCGCCAAATGCAACTGTTGACTCAACTGGAAATATTCCAATTACTAATGGCTATATCTTTGATATGCTTCCTGTGGATAGTGTGGTAAGAACCGGAGCGGTATCAGGAAAACAAATTGCCGACTGGCTTGAAAAGGAATTACATAATGTATTTGCAAAAGATGCTTCTCAACGTTTTGGTGGTTGGGTAATTAAGTTTAAAGGAATGACTATTAGTTTCAATGCCTTTGCTGATCTAGGAAAACGGGTTAAAGAGGTTGCAATTGGTGGGAAACCATTAGATTATGGTAAAAACTATCGTATTTGTGCATGTGAGCGGGATGGTGATCCTCTGGATATGCTTTGTAGAATGAGAGGGGTTTTTGATGCAAGTAATACTCCTTTTACATTACATTCTGTGTTAAAAGAATATTTAAAGCTAAATTCACCTGTAACTCCTGAGCCTCCACTTTCTGCAAAAGTACTGGATGCTCCGCAAAAATTGCTTACGCAGGTTACAGGAGTCGATTATCAATTTCGCTAATTCAAAAAAAGATGAAAAAAATACTTCTTGTTATAATGCTGTTTGTAGTTTCAAATAGCCTGAGTGCTCAATCAGCAAACGGCCAAACGGCTGCAAAGTATCAAGGGCTGAAAATCGTTTTTCAGCTCACCTCAGCTGATACTGTGATTCATCAGACATTGATGAGCCAGTTGAAAAATTATTATAGTGTTGCGCCCGACACCAAATTTGAAGTGGTATGCCATGGAGGAGGCTTAAATATGCTTTTGAAAAAAACTTGCGTTATTCAAGATCAGATCAAAATGTATGCTGATCAAGGAGTAAGTTTTGTAGCATGTGAATTTGCTATGAAAAAGAGAAATGTCACTAAAGAAGATTTAGTTGATGGAGCCGGTACAGTTATTTCTGGGGTTCTGGAAATAGCAAAAAAGCAACAGGAAGGCTGGAGTTACATTAAGCTTTAACAACCATATTCTGATTTCTAATGATAACTAATCTAGATAAGCTTAAGAGTATTTTTGAACCTCAGTTAATACAGGAGATACAACAGTTCGGGATCTTTCAAACCTTTAAGGAGGGTGATCTGATCATGGATTATGGCAAGTATGTGCGTATGATGCCGATCGTTTTGCAAGGCACTGTCAAGGTATCTCGTTTGGACGAAAAAGACAATGAGATTTTATTATACTATTTATCAAGCAATGAAAGCTGTTCTATGGCCTATAGTTGTTGCCTTGAAGCTAAAAAAAGTGAGGTTAGGGCTGTAGCCGAAGACTATGTTGAACTGATTGCTATACCACATCTTAAACTAGATGACTGGCTGTGTACCTACCCAAGCTGGAAAAATTATATTATGCGCAGTTTTAATGAGCGCTTTATAGAACTATTAAAATCAATTGAAAGTATCGCTTTTCATAAACTGGATGAACGATTGATCGCTTATTTGAAAGAAAAGCAGCGATTGAGCGGCTCTAGTGTTATCAAGGCTTCTCATCATTTAATTGCCGATGAAATGGCTACTGCAAGGGTGGTCATATCCAGACTTTTGAAGCAGCTTGAAAATGAAAATAAAATCATTCTATATCGGAATGAGATAAAACTACTCGCTTCTTTTGGCTAATCGGGCCTCTTTGATAGACAAAAATCCTTCTTTTATTATTTAACTTCCCAAAATAAATTTTACGATATTGCTTTTCTGAATCTGGTACTTATGAATTAGCCAGATCAGATTCACAAAGCAGATGAAAAATTTTTTAGATCAGGACTTTCTACTTGAAACCAACACAGCAAAAACACTTTATCATAATTTTGCTGCCAAATTACCAATCATAGATTATCATTGCCATTTGCCTCCAAACCAGATCGCAGATGATTCAAATTTCAAAAATCTGACACAAATTTGGTTGTATGGTGATCATTATAAATGGCGCGCCATGCGTGCCAATGGCATTCCTGAAAAATATATTACAGGAGATGCCAGTGATTATGAAAAATTTGAAAAATGGGCTGAAACCGTTCCTTATACCTTAAGAAATCCCTTGTATCATTGGACACATCTGGAACTACAACGGTATTTTGATGTGTATGATATTCTTTCGCCAGCAACCGCAAGAAAAATCTATGATGAATGTACGGCTAAACTTCAAACTCCTGAATATTCTGTTCGCAGACTGATTCAAAAGATGCATGTTGAAAGTATTGGAACAACCGATGACCCTCTTGATGATCTTTTATCTCATCAAAAAATCAAGGCTGATGGATTTTCAGTAAAGGTTTTGCCATCATTCAGACCTGATAAGGCAATGAATGCAGATCATGTTCCAGAGTTTAATACCTACATTAAAAAACTGGCTGTAATTTCAGGGCAGCAGATTACTAATTTCAATCAATTTCTGGATGCTTTAAAAGGCAGGCATGATTTTTTTGCTCAGCAGGGTTGTACAGTTTCTGACCATGGACTAGAACAGCTTTATTGTGAAGAATATACAGACAATGAAATTGAAAGCATTTTTACTAAGATCCTTGATCAGCAGGTTTTAACAAGCGCTGAAGTTTTAAAATTTAAGTCATGCATGCTTATCAATCTGGCCGTTTGGGATCATGAAAAGGGCTGGGTTCAGCAATATCATGTTGGTGCGCTCAGAAATACTAATACCAGACTTTTAGATCAGTTGGGTCCAGATACCGGATTTGATTCCATTGGTGATTTTTCGCAGGCAGCAGGACTATCCAAATTTTTAAATAAACTCGATTCAACAAACAGGCTGACTAAGACCATATTGTATAACCTAAATCCGGCCGACAATGAGATGCTTGCAGCTATGGCTGGTAATTTTAATGATGGCACCATCGCAGGGAAGATCCAGTTTGGTGCAGCCTGGTGGTTCCTTGATCAGAAACATGGAATCATAGATCAGATTAATTCATTGTCTAATATGGGTCTCTTAGGTCGGTTTATTGGCATGATTACTGATTCAAGAAGCTTTCTGTCCTATCCTCGACATGAATATTTTAGAAGGATACTCTGTAATTTGATTGGAAATGATGTAGAAAATGGCGAGTTACCTGCTGATACAGAATGGCTTGGTAAAATGGTTGAGAATATTTGCTACTTTAACGCATTGAAATATTTTAATTCATAATAAAATTAAAAACAGGTCTGATTTGAAAAAGCCCATATTAACTAGTTTGCAGCCAATGTCGAATTATCGCTGGACGATATGTTCACTGGTCTTTTTCGCCACAACCATCAACTACCTCGACAGACAAGTAATTAGCTTGCTAAAACCAATGTTGGAGAAGGAATTTAATTGGTCGGAGTCTGATTATTCAAATATCGTGGCTTCGTTCCAATTGGCCTATGCTTTGGGTATGTTGGGTGTAGGTAGTATCATTGATAAGATTGGGAGTAAACTGGGTTATGCAGTATCGCTAATTCTTTGGAGCATAGCTTCTATTATGCATGCATTTGCAACCTCTACATTTGGTTTTGGTGTGGTAAGAGCATTTCTGGGAGTGACTGAAGCAGGGAACTTTCCAGCAGCTATAAAAACAGTGGCAGAGTGGTTCCCAAAAAAGGAAAGAGCCTTTGCTACAGGTATTTTTAATAGCGGGACCAATATTGGAGCGGTGATCGCACCTTTAATCGTACCATGGATTGCCCTAACCTACAGCTGGCAAATGGCTTTTATCCTAACAGGTGCCGTTGGGTTTTTATGGCTTATTTTTTGGTTCCTGCTTTATACTTCTCCTGCAAAAAATAAACGGGTCAATGCTGCTGAACTTCAGCATATTACTAGTGATGAGGATTCTGAAGTTATTGAAGGTGCTGAGGCACAAGCAGATATCCCATGGAGTAAATTACTGACGTATAAGCAAACCTGGGCCTTTGCCGTTGGTAAATTTTTATCTGACGGAGTATGGTGGTTCTTCCTATTCTGGCTTCCTGCATTCTTGATTTCTGAATATGGTCTTGTTGGAATGGAGATCAGTTTTCCTGTGGCAGTTGTTTATCTGATGGCGGGTGTTGGTAGTGTTGCGGGGGGCTGGCTTCCAATGTGGCTTATGAACACAAAAGGCTGGAGCATGGTTCGCGCCAGAAAAACAGCCATGCTTATTTATGCATTTATCCCATTATTAGTCATGTTCTCACAGGCAGCAGGCTCCTATAATATGTGGTATGCTGTTATAGTAATTGGTGTTGCGATGTCTGCGCATCAGGCATGGTCGGCTAATATTCTGACTACTGTTTCAGATATGTTCCCAAAAAAGTCTATAGGGGCTGTTATTGGAATTGGCGGAATGTTCGGTGGTTTTGGAAGCATCGCCGTGGCAAAATCTGCGGGTGCTTTACTTGATTATTACAAAGCGCAGGGCAATGTTCAAACCGGCTATTATATTCTTTTCCTATTCTGTGGAACTGCATATCTAATCGCCTGGTTTTTGATGTTTCGGGTTTTAGCTCCTAAAATGACACCAATTCAGCCGGGAGTTAAATAATCGAAAGAATCTGGGCATAAAATCGAAGGTTCATAATTTGTAAAACCGAGATGTTTATTCTAATTTCATAGATGAAATACTTGGCTCATATCAGTGAAAAGTATTTGTTAATCCATCAATAATTTAATTAAAATGAGATCAGAACAAAATCGCAGATCCTTTATTAGAACTTCTGCCCTTACTGCGGCAGGAATTGGTTTAGGTATCAATGGTTTCGCTGAAAACCTCGGTTCCGCTTCAACGAAATTGCGTGCAGAAGGTAAAAGAGTAGGGATTATAGGGCTGGACACCTCGCATTGTATTGCTTTTACAAAAGCATTAAACAATCCTACAGCTGGTCTTGAGTTTGGAGGATTTAAAGTACTTGCTGCCTATCCTTATGGTAGCAGGACAATACAGAGCAGCTTTGACAGAATTTCAGGTTATACCGCAGAATTGAAAACCCTTGGTCTTGAAATAACGGGTTCTATTGCTGATCTCTTGAAAAAGGTTGATTTCATTCTTTTAGAAACTAACGATGGTCGGCTACATCTGGAACAAGCCCTAGAGGTAATTAAAGCAGGTAAGCCTTTGTTTATTGATAAACCTATTGCAGCTTCACTGGCAGATGCTGCTGCAATTTTTGCGGCGGCAAAGAAGGCCAATGTTGGTGTTTTCTCTTCCTCATCATTAAGATATACCACTGGTGCTCAAGAACTTGCTGCGGGTAAGTTTGGAAAAGTTCTGGGAGCCGAAACGTATAGTCCGTGTCATCTAGAAAGTAGTCATCCAGATCTTTTCTGGTATGGCATTCATGGTGTAGAATCCTTGTTCACTGTTATGGGAACAGGCTGTAAAGAGGTAGTAAGAGTGAGTACTCCTGAAACTGATGTGGTTACTGGTACTTGGAGTGATGGCAGAATAGGAACTTTCCGCGGAATTCGTTCAGGTAAATCTGCTTATGGAGGCCCTCCAGCTTCTGCTTTATACGGGGGTACTGTTTTTGCAGAAAAAGGAACCGCTCAAATAGGTGAATATGCAGGCTATAATCCATTGCTTTTAAAAATAGTTGATTTCTTCAAAACAGGAGTTGTGCCTGTTAGTGCTGTAGAAACATTAGAGATATGTGCGTTTATGGAAGCCGCAGACGCAAGTAAAAAATTGGGAGGTATTCCAGTTAGTCTGGATTCTATGTTCAGCAAAGCATCATTAAAGCGTTAATAATTTTTGGATCCTTAGATAATGAAGAAACCCGATACCTCACGAAGAAAATTTATAACTACCGGTGCCCTTGCTTTAACTGGCTTAACCGCATTTGGATACCAGGGTATGTCAATAAAAGATCTAGGCCAAACTGGTCCGATCCGTATTGGGCTCATTGGTTCAGGTAGTAGGGGTCAAGGTTTAGCAACCCTGCTAGATAAAATTCAGTCATTTGAGCTGGTAGCCTGTTGTGATGTTATACCTGAAAACTTACAGGGTGGAATGAAACTTGCGGCTAAAGGAGCCAGATCGTATACCGACTATAAAAAGCTTCTTCAGGATAAGGAAATTCAGGCTGTGATCATCGCAACACCTCTGTACCTTCACTATCCAATGGCTGTGGATGCCATGGCTGCAGGGAAACATATTTACATGGAAAAGACCATGGCTTATACCATACCGCAGGCGCTTGATCTGGTTAAGAAAGTTGAACGTTCAAATCTGGTTTTTCAGGTTGGTCATCAGTACCGCTATTACTCCATGTATTTGAAAGTGAAAGAGATCCTTTCACAGGGATGGATTGGGAAGGTGAGTCATTATGAATGTCAATATAATCGCAATTCTGATTGGCGTAAGCCGGTTAACGATCCTAAAATGGAGCGTGCAATTAACTGGCGGATGTACAAAGAATATTGTGGAGGTGTTCTTTCTGAACTTAGTGCTCATGAAATTGATATCGTCAACTGGATGCAGGATAGTCATCCCTTAAAAGTGGCGGGTTTTGGTGGAATAGATTACTGGAAAGATGGAAGAGAAACTTTTGATAATATCAGGCTTGTTTATGAATATCCTGGTGGTGTAAAAGCAAGTGTAACCTCCATATTATCTAATGAATATAAAGGGTATTCTATACGAATACTCGGTTCAAAGGGAACCATAGAAATTCTTAGAGATCAGGCCTATATTTACCCGGAGGCAAGCAAAAAAACACTGGGTACAGTGGATGGTGTTACTGGTGCAACAATGGAAGTACTACCTGGTGGAAAAGGCCAGAAGATAGTATTTGAACAACAAACAGAGCCAACAACCTATTCTTTGCAAGATTTTGCAGAATGTATTTTAAAGGGAAAGAAACCTGCTTCTAATGTAAGTACAGGCCGCGACGTTGCCATTGCTGTGCACATGGGAAATCAAGCTGCAGAGACTGAGAAAACCCAATACTGGAAAGATGAATATTCAATATAAGAGATTAAATAAAAAATAATTTATAAATGGGCCCTAGGTCCGAAAACTGATTCACATGAAAAATTCAGATAATCGCAGAGATTTTATTAAAAAGACCGTGACCGGAGCTGCTGCACTTTCTTTTGGAGGTGTTTTGCCAGGCTTTAGTGCAAAAAGTTATGCCCGGATTTTAGGGGCGAATGAGCGAGTTCAAGTTGCTATGATGGGTGTGAATAGCCGCGGCTTAGCGCTTTCACAAAATTTTGCGGCTCAAAAGAACTGCGAAATTCGTTTTATCTGCGATGTAGACAAACGAGCGGCTGATAAATGTGTCGATACCGTTTCAAAAATACAGGGTAGTACTCCAATGGCACAACCTGATTTCAGAAAAGCGCTTGAAGATAAACAACTGGATGCTCTGGTAGTTGCCGCGCCAGATCACTGGCATGCTCCTGCCGCTCTGCTTGCTTCTGCAGCCGGAAAACATGTGTACCTTGAAAAGCCTTGTAGCCATAATCCTAATGAAGGAGAAATGCTTGTCGCAGCTGCTAATAAATATAAAAATGTGATTCAAATGGGTAATCAGCGTCGTTCTTGGCCAAATGTGGCCGCTGGAATTGCTGAATTACATGGCGGAATTATTGGCCGTCCATATTTTGCAAAAACCTGGTACACCAATAACAGACCTTCAATTGGGGTTGGTAAAAATACACCTGTTCCAGAATGGTTGGATTATGATCTTTGGCAGGGGCCTGCACCAAGAAGAGAATATAAAGATAATCTGATCCATTATAACTGGCATTGGTTCTGGCATTGGGGAACTGGCGAAGCGCTTAATAATGGGACACATATGATTGACCTTGCACGCTGGGGTCTTCAGGTTGATTTTCCTACAAGAGTAGCTTCTACAGGTGGTAGATATAGATATCAGGATGACTGGCAAGCACCGGACACGCAGAATATAAGTATAGAGTTTGCCAATCAATCAACAATTTCTTGGGAGGGTAGAAGTTGTAATCCATTCCCTATTGAAGGAAATACTGTAGGAGTGGTTTTTTATGGCGAAAATGGTACCATGGTAATTGGTGGAAGCAATGCCTATAAAGCGTATGACCTCAAAAATAATATCATTAAGGAAGCTAAGAATGAGGCTAAGATTGATGCTACTAACCTGACTAGCCCCTCACAACAATTAGATGCGTATCATATTCAAAACTTTTTCAGTGCAATAAAAAGCGGCACTGCATTAGCCGCTGATATTCATGGCGGTCATAAGAGTACTTTATTATGCCAGTTAGGTAATATTGCGCTGCGTACTGGTAAAACCCTGAATATAGACTCAAATAATGGTCATATTCTGAATGATAAGGCAGCAATGAAACTCTGGTCAAGAGAGTACCAGAAAGGTTGGGAACCAAAGGTCTGATCTATATCCTTAGAACCTTGCTGATTTGCAGGGTTCTATTTTTAAAATTTTCATTTAAAAATCAGGGATTATTTCCTCTTGTATAAATTATGGCTATAATGATCTTGTTTTAATCTGCTATCGCTGAAAAAGGGCAATGATCTATCAATTAAAATGAGGACCTTATGATTAAAACGACAACATCGGGAATTGGAATGTATCGCTGGAAGATCTGTGCCATGTTATTTCTGGCTACCACCATTAACTTTGTTGATCGTCAGGTACTCGGGATCCTGGCACCACAGCTTCAAAAAGAATTCAGTTGGAGCGATTCCCAATACGGTTTCATTGTTTCTTCTTTCCAGGCGGCCTATGCAATCGGGTTTCTATTCATGGGGCATCTCCTGGATAAGATAGGCACTCGTTTGGGCTCCATGATTGCGATCGGCTTCTGGAGTACTGCCACCATGATGCATGCATTGGTCAGCTCATTATTTGGCTTTGCCGGTGTTCGTTTTCTATTGGGATTGGGAGAAGCCGGGAATTTCCCTTCTGCCTTGAAGGCGGTCTCTGAATGGTTCCCCAGAAAAGAAAGAGCGCTTGCGACTGGTATTTTTGTATCGGGGGCAAGTATTGGGGCCATAGTTGCTCCTCTTACTGTTCCTTTTATTGCAATTCATTATGGATGGCAAATGGCTTTTATTGTTACCGGTGCTATTGGCTTTATCTGGATCCTTTTTTGGATGCGGATGTATAAATCTCCACAAGATCATCCAAGCTTAAGCAAGGAGGAACTGGAATATATAACAAGCGATCCTGTTGAGCCACCGATAAAAATCCCATGGCTACGGCTGTTGAGATACCGGCAAACTTGGGCTTTTGCCTTTGGTGCATTCATGACGCATCCCATATTTTCATTCTTCCTCTTTTTTTTACCAAAATTCTTTTATTCGAATTATGAAATTGGAATTGATAAAATAGGTCCGATCCTGATGGTAATTTACCTGATGTCTGATGTGGGGAGCATTTTTGGCGGTTGGGCCTCATCTGCATTGATCAAACGTGGCTGGTCCATTAATAAGAGCCGTAAAACAACGATGCTTATTTCTGCCCTATGCGTGGTTCCTGTTTATTTTGCTGCCGAAGCAACAGAGCTTTGGCTTGCGGTTGGATTGATCGGTCTTGCTCTGGCCGCTCATTCTGCATGGTCTGCAAACCTGTTTACACTCACTACAGATATGTTCCCAAGGCAGGTAGTTGGTTCTGTAGTTGGAATAGGGAGTATGCTGGGTGCTGTTGGGGGCATGTTTGCAGCAACAATTGGCGGATTTCTACTTCAAACTACGGGAAGTTATGTTTCTTTGTTTTTATTTGCCGGGTGTGCTTATCTGATTGCATTCACAGGAATACACATACTTTCTCCAAAATTAAAATCTATTACACTAGATAAAATAATTTAATTATGAAAAAAAATAATCTTAAACACCTATTATTTATCAATTGCATGATGATCATTGCAGCAGGCTGTTCTACGGGTACAGAAAAATCACAGGAAAAAACGGATACAAAATTGCAGCTGATTACCCTTGATCCCGGTCATTTTCATGCTGCTTTGGTTCAGAAATCCATGTATGCGGATGTTGATTCAGTAGTTCATGTATATGCACCTGAGGGCCAGGAAGTAAAATCGCACCTGAGCCTGGTGAATAGCTATAATACCCGTACAGAGAATCCTACTGCCTGGAAGCAGCAGGTTTATACGGGCCAAGATTACCTTGAAAAAATGTTCGCAGAAAAGGCTGGGAATGTAGTTGTGATCGCCGGCAATAATAAATTGAAGACTGATTATATCAGCAGATCTGTTGAATCGGGCCTGAACGTTTTGGCAGATAAGCCAATGGCAATTGATCTGGATGGATTTAATAAGCTGGTTAAGGCATTTGAATCTGCAGAAAAGAATAAGGTTCTGCTCTATGATATCATGACTGAACGATATGAGATCAACAGCATGCTTCAAAAGGAGTTTGCACA
>CAIJME010000326.1 GCA_903821625.1 uncultured Sphingobacteriales bacterium
ATTTGTGCCGGTCTAAGATTTATTAAAAAAACATGGAGGCTCCAATATCAGTAGGGTTAGCGCACTGCCTCCATGCATTATGCAATAAAAAACATTCGTCAAACTCGTATTAAGCGTCATTTGGAACACCTATTTATTTTTCAATTGAAATGGAATGTGGAAAGGTGGAGAAATCTGATCATAAAGGAGGCTTTGTTTTCAACTGAAATCAGCATTAACCACAACAGATTTCTCCACGCTTAAACTATGCATACCCTAAAACTATTCGTCGCGTGTTCGAAATGACGGTTTGATTTGATTGAATAGTTAATCTATGCTTGCTGAAACCACCAAGCGCAGCCAAAAATCCAAATATTTCATTATTTTTATTTCCAAGATTTTAAAATAACCTCATATACCCATGTTTACAGTCAAATTCAACCTCGTACCCACCAAAAAAATCAACATTCTATTCGCAGTTTTATTGATTTGGGGCAACCATCAGGTATTCAGCCAAACTGCTCAATTGTACGACATCGTAGTCTATGGTGGTACATCCGCAGGCATTTCTTCGGCAATACAAAGCTCAAGATTAGGTAAAAAAGTGATTTTGATAGAGCCAACGAATAGAATCGGCGGGCTAACAACCGGAGGATTGGGACAGACAGATATTGGGAACAAGCAGGCTATTGGTGGAATATCTAGAGAGTTTTATCAGAATGTGAAAAGCTATTACCAAAAACCGGAAAACTGGAACTGGCAAAAGCGGGAAACGTATCGCGATGGCGGACAAACCACTTCTGCAGCAAATGAAGATGCCATGTGGACCTTTGAACCTTCGGCAGCACTCAAGATTTATAAAGACATGCTGAGCAAGGAAAAAAATATTACCCTAGTTTATTCTCAGCGCTTAAACCGCAAAACAGGGGTTAAAAAAACTGCTGGAAAAATATCATCCATTCAAATGGAAAGCGGTCAGGTCTATACGGGTAAAATGTTCATTGACGCCACCTACGAGGGCGATCTAATGGCAGCCGCAGGCATCAGCTATACGGTTGGGCGCGAGTCGAATGCACAGTATGGAGAATCTTTGAATGGCATTCAGGCTAATAAAGTAAGTTTAACACTCCGTAAAACGGTTTCTATTAACGGCGCGTATCATAATTTTATTGATGGCGTTGATCCATACATCAAAAAGGGAGATCCAAAAAGTGGTTTACTGCCCTTTATCAATCCCGGTAAACCGGGTGTTGATGGCAAAGGGGATAACAAAATACAAGCTTATTGCTACCGGATGACTTTAACCAATCATCCTGAGAACCGGATTGCGTTTAGTAAGCCTGTAGGTTATAAAGAACTGGATTATGAATTGCTGCTGCGGAATTATGAAGCTGCTGAAGGACCGGTAGAAAAAATGTATGAATATGGTGATCCGCTGGTACCATGGATCAATTCAGACATGCCTAACCGTAAAACAGATACCAATAACCAGAAAGGTTTTTCTACAGATTTTATTGGTCAGAATTATACCTACCCAGAAGCAACGTATGAGGAACGTGAGAAGATGGCTCAGCGACACAAACAGTATCAGCAGGGTTTAATGTGGACCCTTGCTTATCATCCCCGCATCCCTGCTAAAGTTAGAGCAGCTGTTTCTCAATGGGGAACTTGTAAAGATGAATATGAAAGTAAAGATGGATGGCAATCTCAATTATACATCCGTGAAGCAAGGCGCATGATCAGTGAATATGTAATGACTCAAAAAAACTGTGAGAAGTTTGAGGTAGTTCAAGATCCTGTTGGCTTGGGGGCATACGGAATGGACTCCCATAACATTCAGCGATATGTGGATGTGAATGGCTATGTTAAAAATGAAGGCAATGTAGAAGCGCATGTAGCCAGTCCTTTTCCGGTAAGTTACCGCAGCATTGTACCTAAAAAATCGGAAGCCAGTAACCTCTTTGTTCCGGTTTGTTTATCTGCTACGCATATTGCCTTTGGATCAATTCGTATGGAGCCTGTTTTTATGGTTTTAGGACAATCGGCAGCAATTGCCGCATCCATGGCGATTGATAACAATTATGCCATTCAGGATATTCCCTACAAAGAATTGGAAGCTAATTTGCTTAAAAACAAACAGGTACTTCAGTAGTATATTAGGTATCCCGGAAAATAGACAGTAAAACGAATGATAGCATCGGTAACACGATTTGCGTTAACGATGGCAGCGGCATCCTTTTTGGCTATTCGAGGCCAAAAAGATAGAGCGTACAGCGTGTTTA
>CAIJME010000327.1 GCA_903821625.1 uncultured Sphingobacteriales bacterium
ACAATTTTACTGCTAAGGTATTAGTGGCAAATGGTTTTATTGATGAGGATTTTTCGGGTCAGGTGGATACACTTAATTCTAAACTTGCAAAAGATCTTTTCAGGACAGCTCAGTTTATAAAGACTGATACACTTTGGGATAATCAGATTGAACAGCTATTTGTCGATCTCAAAGGAGATATAGAAATGGTACCACGGGTTGGAGATCATAAGATCATACTTGGAAATGCAGATTCTTTGCAAAACAAATTTAGAAACCTGCTGGTGTTTTACAAAAAGGCAATCCCTAAAGTGGGTTGGGATACCTATAAATCTATCAATCTAAAATATGCCAATCAGATTGTTTGTGGAAAAAATAAATTCGATACAACTAAAATAGTTACAGAAATAGATCGGCCATTAACCGATAGTTTAAAATTAGAAAATCAGGAATCAACAAAAAATTAATAGTAAACATATGGATCAAATTAATTCAGCTTCAGCCAAAAATTCACCAATTGTTGTTGGCCTTGATATAGGTACAACTAAAATCTGCGTGACCGTTGGCCGTAGGAGCGAACATGGCAAAATTGAAATTTTGGGTATGGGGAAAGCCGAATCAGCAGGGGTTACCCGCGGGGTGGTTTCCAATATTCAAAAAACTGTTCAGGCAATTATGTTGGCGGTCGAAGAAGCCAGCGCACAGTCTAATGTAGATGTAAAGATTGTCAACGTCGGTATTGCGGGCCAGCATATTAAAAGTCTGCAGCATCGTGGAATTCTGACTCGTAAGGAGTTGAATACTGAGATTCAGCGTAAAGATATTGACAAGCTCATTGAGGATATGTATAAGTTACTTATGCCTCCTGGTGAAGAGATCATCCATGTGTTACCTCAAGAATTTACGGTTGATAATGAGCCGGGTGTAAAAGATCCGATAGGGATGTCCGGTGTACGCCTTGAAGCAAACTTTCATATCATCTCTGGTCATGTTAGTGCCGTGAAGAATATTTTGAAATGTGTTGATAATGCTGAACTTGAAACTCAAGAGTTGATCCTTGAGCCATTAGCTTCTTCTGAGTCTGTATTGAGTGATGAAGAAAAGGAAGCTGGTGTTGTTCTGGTTGATATAGGTGGTGGTACAACTGACTTGGCTATTTTTCATGAAGGAATTATTCGTCATACCGCGGTGATTCCATTTGGTGGCAATAGTGTTACCGAAGATATCCGTGAAGGTTGTTCTGTTATGCGAAATCAGGCCGAATTATTGAAAACACGTTTCGGATCTGCCTTAGCCGATGAAAATAAAGAGAATGAGATCATTTGTGTTCCCGGTCTTAGAGGTAGAGAGCCAAAAGAGATCTCGGTAAAAAATCTTGCTTATGTTATTCAGGCAAGGATGGAAGAGATCATTGAACACGTTTATTATGAGATCAAATCTTCAGGATATGAAAAAAAGCTAATCGCAGGTATCGTCATCACTGGGGGTGGAGCACAATTAAAGCATTTACCTCAGCTTGTTGAATTTGTGACTGGTTTAGATAGTCGTATAGGATATCCAAATGAGCATCTTGCTAAAAATGACGTGCTGCCTAAAGCGGTATATGATGAATTGAAAAGTCCGATGTATGCTACTGGTATTGGTCTACTGATCAAAGGCATTCAGAAGGCAGAACTTGTCAAAGAGTCTACTGAAAGTGGTAGTCTTATAACAGAATTGGTTGCCCTTGCAGAAAAGCCTAAAAAAGGACAGGGTTTGTTTGAACGGATTTTGCAATCAGGAGCAAAATTCATCAAGGATGATATCAAGGACGAAGATTACATACGTTAATTTTCCACAAATCAGGAGTTTCCCACAATTTTGCATTTGTGTAAAACCTCTGTAGATAAATACTTAATATTACAGTATAAACTGTCTAAGAATGAATACGATTTACTCAACTGATAATTAAGGATATGCAGTTTGAAATGTTAAAAGAAAAGTCATCGATCATCAAGGTTATTGGTGTTGGCGGCGGCGGCGGTAACGCGGTCAATCATATGTATCGTCAGGGAATAACAGGTGTTGATTTCATTATTTGTAATACCGATGCACAGGCACTTGAACTTAGTCCGATACCCAATAAGGTTCAGCTCGGGGCAAGTTTAACTGAAGGTATGGGAGCAGGCTCGATGCCTGAGGTAGGAAAAAATTCTGCAATTGAAAATATTGATGATATCAAAAGAATGCTTGGGTCTAATACCAAGATGCTTTTTATCACTGCAGGGATGGGTGGTGGTACCGGAACAGGTGCCAGTCCGATCATTGCAAAAGCAGCCAAAGAATTAGATATTCTTACTGTGGGCATTATTACGACTCCCTTTTCTTTTGAAGGTAAGCGTAGAAAAAATCAGGCTGAAGAAGGTTTAGAGGAATTCAAAAAATATGTAGACTCATATCTGGTTATATCGAATGATCGCTTGAGGGAAATATTTGGAAATCTCACCCTTGGTTCGGCATTTGCACAAGCTGATAATATTTTAACTACTGCGGCAAAAGGAATTGCGGAAATTATCACAATTCCAGGATATATAAACGTTGACTTTAAAGATGTGCGCACCGTAATGAAAGATAGCGGAGTTGCCATCATGGGAAGTTATGCTGCTGAAGGCGAAAATCGTGCTTTGAGGGCAGTTGAAGGTGCCTTGGCATCTCCATTACTGAAAGACAATGAGATTGAAGGTGCACGTTATATTCTGTTGAATATCAGTTCCGGAGATAAAGAAGTAACCATGGATGAGGTTAGTATCATCACAGATTTTATACAACAGGAAGCCGGATTGGCTGCTGATCTGATCTGGGGTAACTGTAGTGATGAAGGATTAGGAGAGAAGATTTCGGTAACGATTATAGCTACTGGTTTCCAGACTAAGGAAGAGCGGGAAGTTGAAAAAAGTCAGATTCGTAAAGTGTCTTTATTAACGCCAGAGCTAGCTCCAATGGTTAAGCCAGTTCAGGCTAATTCTTTTATGGATTTTAAAAAGGAAGAAATTAATGAGCCTGTTCTTAAATCAACTGAAGAAAGTCAGGTTGATCTTTTTGCAGGATATTTTCATAGTGCGCCAAAGGTTGAAGAAGAAAAATCTACAGAGTCAGATTACGTTCGACATACTTTGACTGATGAAATTTCGTTAGATTTTGCCCATGTTGAGAAATCAGTTGAGTTCGAGATTGAAACTAAGGAAATAGAAGAAGCCTTTGAAGAAGTATTTGAACAAGCTTTTGATGAGCCAGAACAGATAGTAGAAGATGAAATTGTTGCTGAAGTTCAAGAGGAAGAAATTATCATGGCCTGGAATAATCCTGATGAGGACAAAACAGACGAATCGATTGAAGAGCAGTTGCGCAAGTCAAAAGAAAGAATCCTTCGCCTCAAAGACCTAAGTATGAAGTTACGGACCACCAATGGTTTGCAAGAACTTGAGAATGAGCCAGCATATAAGCGTAAGCAACTTTCTTTAAATGATGTTCCACACTCTTCCGAATCAGAAGTATCTAGATTTACTTTAAGTAATGATGAGGGAATCACTGAAATTAGACCAAACAATTCCTTTCTGCATGACAATGTAGATTAATGAAAGGTTCCATACATTATAAAAGGCCTTTTTCCTCTGGATTGAGGCCTTTCTTGTTTAAGGCATAAATTTTGTAACAGGCTTATTTTGCTTTTGATAATCAGGCTGCTAAATCTTAACTTTGTGCCAAATAATCACTAACAATAAAATTATAAAAATTGGATTTATTTGATAAAATTTCGAAAAATATGGGACCTCTGGGCCAGCACCAGAAAATGGCTCATGGTTATTTCTCCTTTCCTAAATTAGAGGGTGAAATAGCTCCTAATATGATGTTCAGAGGTAAGGAGCACTTGGTTTGGAGTCTTAATAATTACCTCGGACTTGCAAATCATCCAGAAGTTCGTAAAGCAGATATAGAAGGAGCCACAGAATTTGGTCTTGCCTACCCAATGGGAGCCCGTATGATGTCAGGTAATTCAAATAATCATGAAGCATTAGAAAGAGAACTTGCAGACTTTGTAGGAAAGCAGGATGCATTTCTTTTAAATTTTGGTTATCAGGGAATTATGTCGGCAATCGATGCTTTGGTTGATAGGCATGATGTTATAGTTTATGATGCGGAGTCGCATGCTTGTATCATTGATGGTGTTCGCCTACATCAGGGCAAACGCTTTGTTTATACCCATAATGATATGCAAAGCCTTGAAAAGCAATTGGAGAGAGCAACACGATGGGTAGAAAATACGGGTGGTTCAATCCTAGTGATTACTGAAGGTGTATTTGGTATGTCAGGAGCTCAGGGTAAATTGAAAGAAGTAGTAGATCTAAAAAGTAAATTTAGTTTCCGCTTACTTATTGATGATGCGCATGGGTTTGGTACCATGGGTGATACCGGTGCAGGAACTCATGAGGCACAGAATTGCGTTGATGGAGTGGATATTTATTTTGGAACCTTTGCTAAATCAATGGCAGGAATTGGAGCATTTATTGCCTCCACCGAAGAAATTACCAATTTTCTTCGTTACAATATGCGTTCTCAAATATTTGCAAAATCGCTTCCAATGCCAATGGTAGTTGGTCTTCGTAAAAGGCTTGAATTACTTAAAAGCCAGCCTGAACTGAGAGAAAAACTATGGTTCATTGCTACAAGCCTGCAAAATGGGCTTAAAGAAAGAGGATTTGATATAGGTGTAACCAATACAATGGTTACTCCAGTGTTTCTTGAAGGCGAACTTCAGGAAGCTACAGCTATTACTATGGATCTTAGAGAAAACTATGGGATCTTTTGTTCCATAGTAGTTTATCCTGTTATTCCAAAGGGTTTGATCATGCTTCGTTTGATTCCAACTGCCCTTCATACTATTGAAGACGTTAATCGTACCCTTGATGCCTACAGTGAACTTGCTGTGAAATTAAAAAAAGGACATTACAAGGAATAAAGTGTGTTAAATTCT
>CAIJME010000328.1 GCA_903821625.1 uncultured Sphingobacteriales bacterium
GTTTGTGCCCAGATATGCAATCCAAAGGCAACATCCACTTTAGGATTTTCAAGTACTCCTTCTTTAACCATGAGTTCTGCACCACCCTCCACTCCGGGGGCCGAACCTTCTTCTGCAGGCTGAAATACAAATTTAACAGTGCCTTTCAAGTCGGCTTTCATTCCAGATAATACCTCGGCCACACCCATAAGAATGGCAACATGTGAATCGTGACCGCAGGCATGCATAACCCCTACTTCCTGTCCGTTGTATTGTGTCCTTGCCTTTGAAGCAAAAGGAAGCGAATTTCTTTCAGTAACAGGAAGACCATCCATATCAGCACGCAGCAAAACCACAGGACCGGGTTTTGCACCCTTCAGTATACCTACCACGCCTGTTCTAGCTACCCCGGTCTTCACTTCTATTCCCAGACTTTGCAGATGCTTAGCAATGATAGCGGCTGTCCTGGTTTCATTATTACCCAATTCAGGGTGCTCATGAAAATCTCGACGCCATTCAATTACTTTTGATTCTATCTTATCAGCAGCTATACTGACTTTGGTTTTTATTGGATTGGTCTGAGAAAATGCAGGAAATGAGAGTAAAAGTAAGCCTGCCAGATATGATTTGTTCATAGTAACTATTTAAGAATTAAAAGTACAGAAAAGAATAAGAAATTCAAGATTCAAACCGATGAGCAATTTTTTAAATAAGCGACAAGATCTCTTTTAATCTAGAAACGGTGTCTACCGATGTTTCAAGACTGCGGTAAGGTTCATTATTAATCGGGTCAATTTCGTATTGTATTAATTTTTTTGCAGTAGAATGGAATTCATTTGCAGAAGTTTCTTGGGCAATTTGAAGTAAATTCAATTCGTTGATTCCAGAACCAGGCATAATCGTGATTCTTGGGCCCGCCTGACTAACCAGTGATTTCAAGCGTTCAATTCCTTCATAAGCGTATTCTTTACCGCCAGAAGTAAGCACCCGATGACAACCTAGCTGAATTATATCCTCCAGCCCTCTTTTCAGGTCGCTGCAACGATCAAATGCCCGATGGAAAGTTATCTGCATAGCGCCCGCAAGAGCGATCAACTCAGAGCACCTATCGGCGTCAATGCTACCATCCTTCCTGAGCATTCCAATAACAATTCCCTCGCATCCAATTTCCCGGCAGCAGAGCACATCTTCTTTCATTATTTCAAATTCATCTTTTGAAAAAACAAAATCTCCACCGCGAGGTCTAATTATAGGAAAAAATGGAATTTTAAGTAAGTTTTTACACTGAACAATCATTCCATACGAAGGCGTAGTACCTCCTTCGGCCAGATTATCGCATAGTTCAATTCTGTCTGCACCGCCCAACTGAGCTGCCAAGGCAGATTGCCATGAGCCTACACAGATCTCTAATTGCTTGTTAGACATTGGTTATACTTAGGAATAACTATTAGCTTTCACCAATAATTTTTGATCATTAGCATCACAAACTGCATAACTAAATCCTTTTTGAATGGCGTATGCACCGTATTGACCCTTTTTATTTAAGGCTAGAAAACCAACTTGAATCTCTTTGGCAGTATTCGGTTTCTTTCTGATTATCCGCATCACTGCTTCTTTGCAGGCCTCTTCAGGGGGGTAGCCCTGTCGCATGAGTTCAACCACCAGAAAACTACCCACGTTACGGATTACCTCTTCACCAACACCTGTAGAAGTAGCGCCTCCAACCTCATTATCAACATACAGACCAGCCCCAATAATTGGTGAATCACCAACTCTTCCGTGCATTTTATAGGCCATCCCACTGGTTGTACATGCCCCCGACAGGTTGCCGGCAGCATCCATGGCAAGCATCCCAATGGTATCGTGGTTATATTGATTTCCGGGTAATTTAGTTGGACTAAACAATTTGTTTTCAATATTTATTTCAGGCTGATACTTCGCATTCTTAAGCCATTCTTTCCAGGCTTTTTCTGAGGATGGAATCAAAAGATTTTCTTTTTTAAACCCCTGTTCAAGTGCAAATTGAAGCGCACCAGTACCTACAAGCATCACATGAGGGGTTTTTTCCATCACCAGTCTTGCCACTGAAATAGGATGCATGATGTATTCAAGAGCTGCCACGCTACCGCAATTACCTAATTCATCCATAATACAGGCATCGAGTGTGACACGACCATCGCGGTCTGGCAAACCTCCGTAACCAACAGAAGAATTAGTGGGATCGGCCTCCGGAACACGAACTCCTTTTTCAATTGCATCAAGGGCTCTTCCTTTATTTTTCAGAATTTGCCAAGCTGCGGCATTGGCTGCAATACCAAAATCCCAAGTGGAAATTACAATGGGTGAATTCAGGACTTGACTTTTTTCAACAATGTTTGAAAAAGTTTTATTTCCTGCCACTATTGAAGCTCCTGTAAGTGAAGTGGCAGCCAGAAATTTACGGCGACTGATCATAAATAAATATAATAAAAAAGATTATTCCAGAGAATAACCCCCTTGTACTAATAATCTTTGATATAATTCGATAAGATGCTTGAGAAATTATACGGTGGTTTTGATCTTTAGCTCATTCAATTGCTCATTCGAGATTGTTGAAGGAGAATCAATCATCACATCCCTGCCAGAATTATTTTTAGGGAATGCGATCACGTCGCGAATAGAATCCAGTCCGGCAAAGATTGAAACCAACCTGTCAAAACCAAAGGCAATTCCACCATGTGGTGGAGCACCATATTCAAAAGCATCCAGAAGGAATCCAAATTGCTTTTGAGCTTCTTCAACAGTAAATCCCAGATGTTTGAACATCAATGACTGCAAGTCTCTGTCGTGGATACGAATTGAACCCCCACCTATTTCAGTACCATTCACTACCATATCGTAGGCATTTGCACGTACCTGTCCAGGGTTAGTATCCAGCATTGCGATATCTTCAGGCTTAGGTGAAGTAAAGGGATGGTGCATCGCATGAAAACGCTGACTATCTTCATCCCATTCTAGAAGCGGGAAATCAAGAACCCAAAGTGGGGCATACACATTTTTATCACGCAAACCCAAACGATTACCCATTTCAAGGCGAAGTTCGCTTAATTGCTTCCGTACTTTATCAGTTTGCCCGGCCATGATCAGGATCAAGTCACCTGGCTCTGTATTAAATGCTGCCGACCATTTTTTAAGTTCATCTTCATTATAGAACTTATCTACGGATGATTTCAAACTTCCATCCGCTCCATGGCGCAAGTAAATTAAGCCTGTAGCACCAATTTGAGGGCGTTTTATAAAATCAGTCAGCTCATCAATTTGCTTTCTAGTATATTCAGCACAGGCCTTAGCTTTGATCCCGATAACAAGTTCAGCACTGTCAAAAACAGGAAAATCAAATCCTTTAACAATTGCATTAAGTTCAACGAATTGCATATCAAATCGGGTATCCGGTTTGTCAGAACCGTACAAGCGCATGGCATCTGCATATTGCATTCTGGGAACTTCTGCAAGGTCTACTCCTTTAACATTTTTAAAGAGCTGACGGATAAGTCCTTCAAAGACATTCAATATGTCTTCCTGCTCAATAAATGCCATTTCACAATCAATCTGAGTAAATTCCGGTTGCCTATCAGCCCGAAGATCCTCATCTCTGAAACATTTTACGATTTGAAAATATCTGTCAAAACCAGAAACCATTAATAATTGCTTAAAGGTTTGAGGCGATTGCGGTAATGCATAAAACTCTCCAGGATTCATTCTGCTGGGTACCACAAAATCACGGGCACCTTCGGGCGTAGACTTGATCAGAACCGGAGTTTCAACTTCAATAAAGTCTAAACCATCAAGGTATTTTCTGACTTCCTGAGCCATTTTATGGCGTAAAACCAGATTATTTCTTACCGGGTTACGCCGCAAATCAAGATATCGATATTTTAGACGAAGGTCATCACCGCCATCGGTTTCATCTTCGATGAGGAATGGCGGAAGTTTAGCAGCATTGAGCAATTCAAGCTTTGCAACCTTGATCTCCACTTCGCCGGTATTCATTTTCAGGTTTTTATTAGAACGCTCAATCACTTTACCTGTAACACGGATAACAAATTCACGGCCTAATTCACGTGCCTTTGCTCTCAATTCCGCATCA
>CAIJME010000329.1 GCA_903821625.1 uncultured Sphingobacteriales bacterium
GGAGGTCCTGGTCATCCTTATTATTATAAATTCCCAACTTCCAATGGGATCGTATGTAAATTTCCTGACTTAGAAGTTGATAATTGTATCATAACTGCTTTTGCACATGCTGGGATAAATCTTCAAGCCGGTACCGGGCATCATATACATCATAACCTAATTCATCGTTGCCAGTATAACGGACTTGGTTACGGAGTGAGCCATGATAAGGCAAGTTCAACCATAGAATTTAATCAGTTCAATGAAAACAGACATTCATTGGCCGGAACCGGTAGTCCCGGCTGCGGATATATTGCACGCAATAATGTGGAACTGGGAATTGCGCTGAGCCATAACTTTGACATGCATGGAGGTCGCGACCGCAAAGACAATACAACCATTGCAGGAACTACCATGGAACTGTATAACAATACCTTTCTTGGCCCTCAACGGGCTGTTGTGATTCGAGGAGTACCTCAGGATAAATGCGATGTGCACCATAACTGGATGCCTACTCACAAGGATGCAACCGCAGCTGTAAGAGCTGAAGAAAAAACATACACCACCAATAATCTTTATGCCGACGGGAAAGTTGCCTGATCTGATATTACAATTTAAAATAAAAGCTCTTTCAATATCTGGAAGAGCTTTTTCATTCCTTCTTTCGCCGGAACATCAAATTATTACTAAATTGATTTTTTTCAAAAACATAAAAATGAGAACAAAGTACCTATACTTTCTAGCGGTATTACTTATAACCTTATTGAGTACATTCTGTTTCGCACAAGAAAAAGAGAAACTAACCATCGTTACTTTCGGCAACTCTACAACTGCGCCCAGAAAAGGAATTGAAAAGGTGTATGCTGTCCGAATTAATGAGGCACTTATTAAAGCAGGAATTTCAAACAAGGTAATTAATTCTGGCATCGGCGGCAGCCATACCGGCTCAATCAAGGATAATGACAAGGGAAAGATTGAACATGGAATGGACAGATTTGAAAAAGCGGTAATAAGCCATCATCCAGATTGGGTAACACTAAACTTCGGATTGAATGATGCCTATCAGGATAAAGGAGAAGGAACCAGCTCACGCATTCCCCTTGAAAAATATATTGCAAACCTGACCTATTTCATTACAGAGATCAAAAAGATTGATGGTAAAATTATTCTTCTGACCCCCAATCCGCTGAGCTCAAAACTGGAGCAATTTCGCCATGATCGTCTTAAACTTTACAAAAATGCGGTAATTAAACTCGCAAAATCTGAAAATGTGGAGCTGATCAATTCATGGAAATTATTTCATCGCTATGCTAAAAATGACCCACAGGGAATGGAAGGTTTACTGCCCGATGGCACCCATCCAATGGATACCGGCCATCAACTGATTGCTGAAGAAATCATAAAAATAATTAAGAAGAAAAGCCCTTGAGTTTTAAAGCCGGAACATCTTCTTTGCATTAAAATACAAGATTTTACGCTCAATTTCTTTGCTTGCTGATAGCTTTTTAATGGCAGTAATAGTTCCAGCACCCTGGCAAGCCGGTCCATGACCTGCATAATCATCGCAATCACTTCCATAAAGTAATTTATCCTGATGCTTACTTAAAAAAGCACGAGCATGATCTTCATCTCTAGTCATGGAACTTAATCCTGAACCTCCTGAAATATCTCCATACATATTCGGATAATCACTCATCAAGCGATCTGTTAATCCTCCCGGGCTAACCTTGCCTCTTGGATACAGCACATTTTGATCGGGATGGTTTTTATCAATATTAGCCCAGAATGTTTGTGAATGCCCTAAAAAATTAACCTTGGGATATTTTTCAAGCATTTTATGAAAGCGCTCAAAACCACGATTATACATATTATACTGCCAGTGCATGAGTACCGGCACATCATATTCCTGAGCCAACTGATAAATTTTCTGCATCTCTAGCGAATCACACTCTACATTGAATTTCAATTCACCAATTACCTTGGCACCCAGTTTTAAATATTTTTCAATTTCTGGAATTGCACCAGGAAAATCAGGTACCTCACAAGCGCCAAAAAGAATCTCTGTTGAATGTTCACGGGCATACTGATAACAGGTTTCATTACCTCCAGCCTTAACTTGTAAACCATTACTCACTCCATAATGAGTTGAA
>CAIJME010000330.1 GCA_903821625.1 uncultured Sphingobacteriales bacterium
CATTTTTTTTCATGCGTGGAATGTTTCAGCGTTTATTCTTTAAAAGTTCAAAGGGTTGGGTCATGATAGGCAAGGGTGCATCCATTCGATATGCTCGCCACTTAAGCGTAGGACGAGATTTTATTGTAGAAGATTACGCCGAAGTAAACTGTATGACCTACAGAGGTATTGTAGCTGGCGATCGGGTGACCATTGGCAAGCATGCAATCATACGGCCAACAAATATCTACGGGTCGGCAATTGGCGAAGGACTAAAAATTGGCAATAATTCAAGCATTGGTCCCTATTCATATATCGGCTGTTCAGGTTATATTGAGATTGGCGATAATGTGATGATGTCGCCCAGAGTGAGTATTTATGCAGAGAACCATCTATTTGATAGACCCGATTTAACCATAAAAGAACAAGGAGTTAAACGAGAGTTTGTCAAAATTGAAGACGATTGCTGGATAGCCGCAAACACCGTAATTTTGGCAGGCGTAACCATTGGCCGCGGATCAATTATTGCAGCCGGCAGCGTAGTCACGAAAGATATTCCACCCTACAGTATTGTTGGAGGTGTTCCTGCAAAAGTTATCAAGAGCCGAAAATAAAGAAATGATCAGCACTGATTACCACATAGGTTTTATCAAGCCCCTACTATTCTGATTATGTGTGGTATCATTGGAGTAATCTCAAAAAAAACTAATCCTGATTTCCATTCAGAATTTATTGAACCGCTCGGCCAAGCACTAAACCACATGGAATACCGTGGCCCTGACAATAAGGGTATATGGACTGAAAATGGAATCTGCTTTGGCCATCGCAGATTATCAATCATTGACCTCTCTGCCGATGGAAATCAACCCTTTCAATCTTCGGACGAACGGTATGTGCTTGTTTTTAATGGCGAGATATTTAATTACCAAGAGCTCAGGTCATCCTTGCAAAACCTTGGGCATACCTTCAATACAGCAAGCGATACCGAAGTAATTCTTGCTGCTTATGCTCAGTATGGCAAGGAATTTTGCAAGTACCTCAGGGGGATGTTTGCATTAGTCATTTATGATCGAGTACTTAATGAAATAGTATTTGCCCGTGACAGACTTGGCAAAAAACCATTATTCATTTTTGAAAATGAAACGGTTATCCTCTTTTCTTCGGAAGTCAAATTCTTTCATGCCTTCAAAAATATCCCACTAGAAATAAATGAGGAAAGTTTGCTCAACTTTTTATCACTCCAATATATTCCTGGTCCTCAAACCATTTATAAGAATGTTAGGCAGATCAAAGCAGGAGAACTTTTCAGTTATGATCTTAACCAGAATCAGGGCAAATCAAGCACCTACTGGAATATGTTTGATCATGTTGGACAGCGAAAAGATATTCCTGAACTAGAAGAAATAGATAAACTACTTGAAAAAAGTATCAAGTACCGGCTTGTTTCTAATGTTGATATTGGGCTGCTTCTTAGCGGCGGTATCGATTCATCCTTGCTAGCCTGTTATATGCATGAACTGGCCGGAAAAAAAGTTAAAGCATTCAATGTAGGATTCGCTGAGCAATCAATTGATGAATCAGGCTATGCCAAACAGGTTGCTTCAGCCTTAGACCTCGAGCTGGTAAGCCTCAACTTAGAAGATATCAGTATTGATAATTTTTCGAAATCTATTTTTCATGCAGATCAGCCTCTGGGCGATTCGGCAATTATACCAACCTATCTGATTGCCAAATCAATCGGTAAACATGTAAAAGTAGTTTTATCGGGCGAGGGGGCCGATGAGCTCTTTCATGGCTATGATCATTATCAGTACGAAAAATATTATTACGGTTTAGGAAAGCTACCTTTTGAATGTGCAGGAATACTTCTGAATGGTATTTCAGAATTAGGAATTCACAAATTTGACCGAATAAAAAACAAACTACACAGCATAAGCTCGTTTAAAAAAGATACCGGAACTTCCCGCTGGACTTCTATTTTAAGCCCGGATCTGAGTAAACAATTTTTAAACCCCGATAAAAGACCAACAGGTAATTACGAAAATCAGTTTCATGATTTTTTACAACATTTCAGAACCAATGCAGGCAATCTTGAATCAAGTTTGATGCTCGACCTGCTTACCTGGCTGCCAGACGATCTGTTGGTAAAAACCGATCGAATGATGATGGCCTGTAGTGTTGAAGCCCGAACCCCATTTTTAGATCATGAACTCGTTGAAGTAGTGTTAAACTCGTCAGCTCATTTTAATAAGCACCCCTTTCAATCCAAAAATTATTTACGCCAGCTATTGAAAAAGAAGCTGCCTGCAAGCATTGCTGAAACTATTTCAAGCAGACCCAAGCAAGGTTTTTTAACTCCTAATCATAAATGGCTAAATTCCAACCTTTTGGAACTGTCGTCTTTTCTATTTTCTAGGGATAATTTGCGCAGCAATCCATATTTGAATAGTGAAAAAATAGGGCAACTTTGGGAAGACAATAAAAAACAAAAGCCGGGTGCCAATAAGCGCTTACTTTGGAATTTATTTTGCTTCTTGGAATGGTACAGGCAGCATGAAACTAAATTTGGATTTAAATAAATGAAGAAAAATATCCTTTTAGTTGGTCATAGCGGAGATATGTATGGCGCAAGTCGTTCTCTTATCAAACTCGTCAAAATTCTGGAACAGAATTATACCGTTCATGTAATTTTACCAGAAAACGGAGTATTATTCGACAATTTAACTGCGATCATTCCATCCCAAAGAATTCACATCACTAAAGACCTATACATTTTTACACGCAAATCATTCAAAATAAAGTACCTGATACCAACCTTGTTTCAATTTTTAGGGAATGTGATTAGCCTGATCAAGATCATCCAAAAATTTAAGATTGAAGTTGTTCACACCAATTCAGGAGTGGTTCCTGCACCTGCACTTGCTGCAAAACTTAGCGGTAAAAAACATATCTGGCATATCAGAGAGTGGTTTGGCGACTTTAAGCAATTCTGGCCTCTTTATTCTGCGTACATAACTGGGCTTTCAGATCAAGTGGTGTGCGTTTCAAAAACAATGGCAGAACAATTTGGAGGTGCTAGGAATATTCAATCTATTTATAATGGCTTTGAGATCCCCAAAAATTTAAATGAAGTATCCATATCAGAGCAACTCCGTACTAAATTAAATACTGCCGACCTGGTTTTGGGTTGCACATCCAGAATTCGTTTGATACGCAAAGGGCAAGAATACCTAATCGAGGCCATTGGGATACTGACTAAAAAAACAGGCAAAAATATTCAGGCAGTTTTAATTGGCGATTACGTTCCAGGATATGAATCACAAAAGGAATATATCCACAACTTGATCAGTAAATATGACCTTGAAGACCGGATCCATTTCCTTGGTCATTTAAAAGATCCGCTACCATATTATCGCTTATTCGATGTTTTTGTGTTGCCTTCTGGCGAACCAGAACCATTTGGCGGAGTAATAATGGAAGCAATGAGTATGGGGCTTCCCGTTATCGGATCGAATGCCGGTGGAACAACTGAACAAATAGCAGATGGCTGGAACGGCTATTTATTTGAAAATCAAAATGCGGCTGATCTGGCACAAAAACTAGAACTTTTTCTAGATGAGAAAGATAAACTCAAACTATTCG
>CAIJME010000331.1 GCA_903821625.1 uncultured Sphingobacteriales bacterium
ACCACCGGTCAAAAGCCCAGGCAAAGTTTGTATTCTTATTCCAATGCGCGGCAAAGCCAGTCAAATTATGCTCCCAGTTTGCAGGAACCCCTGCCGATGCATAATCAAAGCCAGCACCAGGTAGCGGATAAAGAGCAAATGCTAGGACATAAGCAAGTAAAATAAAGAGCAAGGCCCCAATTTGCACTCTTTGAGAATAAAGTGAAATGATGACAAGGAAGGTATAGCCCAAGCCAATCTGGGTCAGCGTATCCTCAAACGTGAAATTTGTTTGCCCAGAGTGCATTGAACGCAAAAATATTCCCAGGAATATCAAAATGAATGAGCGCTTGATGGTATGTCCTAATATATTTTTAAAGCTTGCCCCTTTATTTTTCCTGCTTGCAATGGAATAAGGTAATACCACCCCGACCAAAAATGTAAAAGATGGCTGGATCATATCGTGCAAACTCAACCCTATCCAGGGAACATGACTTTGGTGAAAGGATATGAATTCCCAGAATTTGTTTCCAGGCAATGCTTTAGAAACATCCGAAAGAGATAGTACTTCTGCCATCATAAGCAGCATCACAAATCCGCGATAAATATCAACAGAAGCAATACGCCCTTGAGGCAAGGCCGGATTAACTATTGATCCTGAAACAGGATGAACCTCATGTGGCAATTCTGTTTTTTGCATACTTTTTGAATTTATATCAGTTTAATTCTTGTTTATTATACTAGCAGCACTTCCCAGCCAATTTTCAGCATTCTTCAGATAGATCTTATCAATAACCGATTGGGGAAGCTTTAAACCATTAAGTTCTCCAAAACCGGCTAATTGAATCCTAGAATCTGTAGCAAAGAACAACCAATCACGAAGCCAGGAATCATGAATACTCTTTTTGAATTCTGCAGAATTTGCATTTGCATTAATTGCCTTATCTGTTCCATAAACCAGTCTATCCTGATATTTGATAAAAAAATTACGAGTTTTTTGCCTGCCATTTAACGTATGAAGCTGCAAATTACTAATACGCGACAGATCAACACGCATATTGGGATATTTATCTAATCGCCTGGCCAATTCATCTAAACTCCATTCCAGACTTCCTAAATGTGCACCCACAAATTTTAAATCAGGATACTTTTCCAAAAGATTATCTCTGGCCTGAATATGAGCTTCATAGGATGGAAATTCAGGATGTAGAAACATGTGATACTCGGGATGAGAACCATAATACGACTGGCTGAAGGTCATTTTATCGAGGGGTAACCAGCAATCTCTGGGCTCTCCATTATGGCCGATCAAAGGAATCCTGTTTTGTACAAGAAAGCTAAAAATAGGTGCAAGCCGGGGATCATCAAGCATCACAAATTTTCCTTGCTCATCACGAAGTTCCATACCGATATTCTTCCAAATCTTTACCGCTTTGGCTCCTTTTGATAGAGAAAGTTTTAAATCCCTGATTGTTTTTTCAGCCCAATCCTTTTTATCAAAACCCTTTACCGAAAAAGTGGTGGCTACCTTCATTTGAGCAGGGAAATTATTCAAATGCTGAAAAGCGATTTTTTGCTGCTCAATCCATGGCAAACCAAATGGCCTGTCGTCAACAATATCCAGAAATTTAAAGTTATCTTCTTTGGCTAGTTCAATAAATAAAGTCTGATCTGTGTTGATGTGAATATGAGTATCGAACTTTTTAACGGACTTAAAATCTTCAACTGAATAATAGCGCTCCTGTCTAAAGAAAACATGCTCTATTGAACCCATAAAAGCATTATCTGCTCTAAATGGAGCTAAGAGTGCAGTCAAAATAATCAGGACAGATTTAGTAATCATTATCACTTCTTAATTAAGAGTTTGAGTTCTTTAAATTAAATAAAACATTCGGAATTCTATTTTTTTTCATTGCATTCAGATTTTATAAAACTCTAAAAATGACAGGTTGAGTTTCAAAAAGCGTAACAGGCTTTTTGCCACCAATAATTAATTGATTATTATTATAGAATGAAAAACATTCTATATAGAGGATAATTTGATTAGGATTAAGGTTCAAGAGACAGGTTATTTGGTCTTAGAAGGCAAAGTCTTAAATTAATTTAAGGAGTCAGAAGACTCCTTACTATTTGGATAATCTTAAGAGGCGCTTCGCTAAACTGTACGGACAGGAAGTTTTTAACTTCTAACTGTCATTTTGTATTTCTATTTATCATCGTAATGCCCGGCAGCAGTGATTACTATAACGGTCACAGTCTCATCCTTGATTTGGTAGACAAGCCGATGTTTTTGGCTTATCCGTCTGGAATATAAGCCAGCCAGATCGTATTTTTTGATTTCGGGTTTACCTGTTCCTGTTCTAGGATGTTCCATCAATTCTAAGAGCAGTTTCTGCGATTTCTTAAAGGCTGAAGGCTCAGAGCGTTTCAGCAATTTAAGGTCGTCAATTGCCTGTTCAGTAAATTCCAGCGTGTACATCAAAGTTCATCAAGGAACTGCTCAAGGGCAGGTTTTCCGCTTACACGGGTTACTTTACCTTCTTCAGCATCTTTTAGCGCTTTACGGATTTTTTCAAGAAGCTGAGGACTAAAGTACAAGTCATCTTTAAGTACCGGTGTTATAGAATAAGCCTTGTTCTTCCCTCTCTGGATGATGATCTGCTCACCATTGTCTGCCAGATTCATATATTCCGCCTGCTTTTCTCTAAACTCTCTGCTGCTTATAATTACCATGATTTAAATTTATGTACCAATATGGTACAAATATAATGTTAATTTCTTCTTATTTCAAAAAAGGACCATGGGAGGAGTACAAATTGGACCGTTACAAGGTTTTAAATGGTTGGGCCTTATATTATTCGAGGAGTAAAAAGACTCCTTACCATTGGATAATTCGTAAAGGCGCTTCGTTAAACGCTACGGACAGGAGGGATAGCAGGGTAAATTCTGAACAAATTCATAGCTTAAATCCTGTAAAATTATTAAAATTTTATTTATGTTTGCAACCCGCAACGTAGATCGATTTAACATAAACGTTTATACAAAATGCCCAGCTG
>CAIJME010000332.1 GCA_903821625.1 uncultured Sphingobacteriales bacterium
ACCTCGGAGTATTTGGGATAACCTTAGCGCCGGGATGGTAAATAAAAAACCATTTCCTTAATATATTCGTAAACCATCAAACTGATTTTCTAAATAAAAACCATAAATAGGAAATATACAATTGCAGTATATTTTGTGTACACAGAAACAACCCCATGAAGATAGTATTAAGTATTGCCGCATTAATTTTTATGATATCGACCAACAGTTGCGGTCAAAATAAATCTAAAATCAAAGAGGAAAATAATAAAGTCTCAAGTTTCCAGATCCAAAAATCAGAAGCGGAATGGAGAAAAATTTTGAGTCCCCTTTCCTTTGAAATCATGGTAAATAGAGGTACAGAACCTCCTTTTAAAAATCAATACAACAATAACCATCAAAAGGGAATTTACGTGAGTGCTGCTACAGGTGAACCTTTATTCAGCTCGGATGACAAATATGAATCAGGTAGTGGTTGGCCTAGCTTTACCAAAGCAATTAAAGCTGGTGTCATCACCGTAGTTACCGATAACAGCCACGGAATGATCCGCGATGAGGTAATCGAAACTAAAACAGGATTACACCTAGGCCATGTATTTGATGATGGTCCGAAAGATAAAGGCGGCAAACGCTATTGCATGAACTCAGCAGCCCTGAAATTTATTAAAAAATAATCAGGATAAACTGCTGAAAGAAGCACGCATTGGTTGAATTCCGGAAACTAATACCTGTTCAAAATCCAATCCGATAGTTAGATCGATCCAATCAGGATTCACAGATCTGATTAGTCTATCCTTTTGAATACGCGCAAATTTGTTTATTAAATTAAAGCGTTCCATTGCAGCTGCTTCAGAACTTAATTCTTCAAAATAGACGAGTCTGGTTAATTGCTGCCCCGAATCAAAAAATAAATTAGGCATCTGTCGGTAAAAACTCATGGTTTTCATCAGGTCAGTACTCATCCCTACATGGATACAGGTACGGTTACGGTCAGTAACTAAATAAACAAATTTTTTAGGTTTCATAGCTGGTTTAATTAGGATCGGCATATAATAAAAATTAAATTTTTAGTTTCAATAATAATTGCTAATTTTATGAGCATAAATTTACTAATAATTTTAGTATTCACAAATTTATTTTTCAAATGGCAAATATTTCTTCTAATCTGAAGTACCTACGTAAGAAAAAAGGGCTTACTCAACAACAATTCGCAGATACTCTTGATATTAAACGCTCCTTAGTTGGAGCTTATGAAGAGGACCGTGCAGAACCTAAATATGAATTGCTGAAAAAATTCGCTGAATTTTACGATCTTTCTATGGACGAACTGATCAATGATCGCATTGATGATAAGTGGAAACCGAAGCCAAAGGGCGATCCGGCAAATATCCGGGTACTCAGCATTTCTGTTGATAGTCAGGATAGAGAGAATATTGAGCTGGTTCCTGTAAAAGCAAGTGCAGGTTATCTGAATGGATATGGAGATCCCGAATACATTTCTGAACTTCCTAAATTTCATCTACCCATGTTTCGCCAGGGAACCTATCGTGCATTTGAAATTAAAGGTGATTCTATGCTACCACTTCAATCCGGGACCGTGGTTGTAGGAGAATACCTTACAAACTGGAATGAACTTAAAGCAGGCGACACCTATGTAGTGATCAGTAAAAGTGATGGGATTGTTTATAAAAGGGTTGGTAGTAAATTCAAAGAGAATAAGGTATTAAAACTAATCTCAGACAATCCAGTTTATGAGCCTTATACTATTGCCGGAGAAGATGTTTTAGAGATATGGAAAGCAAAAGCATATATCAGCACAGACTTTCCTGACCCAGCGCCCGAACCTACCTTAGAAACACTTACCACTATGGTATCACAGATGCAGAAATCAATATCCAATCTCGATAGAAATAAATCTTAACACTATTTAACAATTGGAATTTAAACCTTTTTGATTTAAAATCATCTATCTGTATATACCAACACAAATAGATATGAAAAAAATAATGATCATTGCAGGTTTATTAATCGGATTAGTAGGCACTAGTTATTCACAAGATGTACCACTAAGAAAAGGAGACAAAGCGGTACAAGCACATCGGGAGATGAAATCTGCTGAGGAACGTGCAAAAATGAGTGCTAATGCCCTTGAAAAAAAATTAAATTTAACTCCTGAGCAGAAAGAAAAAGTATATGCACTTCAACTGGAACGTGCCAATAAGATGGAGAAATTACAGAAAGCCGCTAGTGCCTATCGGAAAAACCAAATGGAAAAACGTAAGGAATTAATGGAAGATGGTAAAGAAAAAATGAATAAGATCCTGACAGAAGAACAACTAAAAACGTTGGAGGCAATGAAAACAAAAGGCAAAGAACGCATGCAGAACAATAGGCGTTTAATGCATAGGCCCAGAAAAGATTAACTAATCTTTTATTGTATTCCTAAGAAAAGCGGACTAATTAGTCCGCTTTTCTTATTTTTAACAAAAAATATAACTTGAAAGGTATTAATAAGTTCATTTCAGAAAGTTTAAAGAATCGGATTGAAACTAATTCGTTAAGAACTTTAAAACCAGAAAACGATCTGATAGATTTTTGTTCAAACGATTACCTCGGATTTGCACATTCAATAGAATTCAAGTTAATGTTTGAGGCTGAATTAAAGAATTACCCAAACTATCAAATGGGTTCGGGAGGCTCACGCTTGCTGGCAGGTAATGATTGCTTTACCGAAGATCTTGAGAATGAAATCGCAAAATTCCATTTAGCAGAGCACTCATTGCTCTTTAATTCAGGATACGATGCAAATATTGGCCTATTTTCTTCCATTCCACAACGAGGTGATACCATTGTATCAGATGAGTACATTCATGCTTCCATTATTGATGGAATCCGGCTTAGCCATGCAACACGATTTGTATTCAAACATAATGACCTACAAAGCCTGGAGCAAAAATTAAGACTGGCAAAGGGAAGGATATTTATTGTTATTGAAAGCATCTATTCTATGGATGGCGACGAAGCTCCCCTTTCTGAAATTGCAAAAATTGCAAAGAAATTTGATGCAGCCTTGATCGTTGATGAAGCTCACGCCATTGGAATTTTTGGAAAATCTGGCAGAGGCCTTGTACATGAACTAGGCCTGTGCAATCAAGTTTTTGCCAGAATTATCACATTTGGGAAAGCTATGGGCACACATGGGGCTGCAGTTTTAGGAAGTGAACAGCTTCGTACTTACCTAATCAATTTTTCAAGATCTTTTATTTAT
>CAIJME010000333.1 GCA_903821625.1 uncultured Sphingobacteriales bacterium
AAATTAATTTTAATCTTATAGATTAAAAAAAAATATTTTTTTTATATTTGTTGTAGAAATAAAGCAGGATATTTTTTTAGTCAATCAGTCACTAAGTGGCTGATTGTTTTTTCTATTTTTTTCATTTTGTCTCAAAGTATAGATATGATACAATTTAATTCATGAAATTTTATCGTTCATCAAGAAATAAATTTTATGTTTGTTTTTTAAATAATTGATTCGCATTCGATGAAATACAAATTCTTATTAATCCTGTCCTTAGTTACCTCGCAGTCATTTTCACAAACCGAGCCGTCAATTCATTTTGGTTCTGAAGAAGGTATGACTATCACTGCTGGGGGTACATTACATGCAGACGGACTTTCAATTACTCCGACTGAAGATATTACGTTTAGTAATACTATGCTTTCCCGTGTTTCGGCTTCAACTGCAAAGTTATCGAATCAAGTTTCCCGGGTGTATCAATTCAGTAATCCAAGTGCTTCATTTATTGGAAATTTGAGCATGAATTATTCCGATTCTGAATTAAATGGATTAACTGAGCAAGACTTACAACTATTTATTTTTAATCCAAGTAAATGGTATCGTCAGGCAACTCAAACTGATGTAACCAATAATAGCTTATCTTCCAGTATTTCTAGCTTAGCGTTAAGTGAAATTACTTCGGCAGTATTTATGCCTAATTTAATTTTGACAGCTAGTTCAATTGCAGAGAATTCTTCTTTAGGTACTAAAGTGATTGATCTAGTTGGAACCGATGAGAATGTAATGGGAGAACAATTCACCTATACGTTGGTCAGTGGTACAGGCTCTACAGACAATGCCTCTTTCAAAATTACAGGTTCAGAACTTCAAACTAATACTGCTTTAGATTTTGAAACCAAAAAGGCTTACACGGTTCGCTTGCGCGTAACAGATGCTTATGGTCGTTTTGATGAAAAAGCACTTCCCATCACTATTACTGATGTCAACGAAGTGCCAAGCGCCATGGCCATCACTAAATCTAATTTGTACGAATCCAATACCATCAACCAGGTGGTTGGCGCATTAAGTACAACCGATCAAGATGCTGGCGATAGTCATACCTATAGTCTGGTTTCGGGTCTAGGCTCAACAGACAATACCGCATTTAATGTGAGTGGCAACCAAATCAGAGCATCGCAGGTATTTAGTTCTGCAACTAAGAATTCGTACAGCATTCGTGTTCGAACCACCGATAAAGGAGGCCTGAGCTTTGAGAGAGTGTATACGGTAAGCATCAGTCAGCTGCCAACACTTACAGGTACGGGCAATGAATATGGCACACAATTACAAGCAGTAGCGAGTACCACTCCTAAAATCAGTAAAGGTTTTACTTCTAAGCTGAATGTGAGTGGAATAGAGATGGCCTCTTTTAATTGGAGTCCGTCGGCTAGTTTAAGTTCAATAAATACGTTTAATCCAGTAGCTAAACCTAGCCAAACGCAGAGTTACTCCGTTACGGTAACCAACGTTTATGGAAGTTCAACTACCCTAAGCATCACTGTAGAGGTGATGGAAGATTGGAACATTGTTGCAAACAATATTCTAACACCAAACGGAGATGGCCAAAACGATAAATGGCTGGTAGACAACTTAAGTAGCTACCCCAATAATCAGTTAATTATAATGGACCGCTCTTCTAGAGTGATCTATAGAAAAACAGGTTATGCCAATGATTGGGATGGCATGTTCAATGGCTCAACACTTCCTCCGGATACCTATTACTTTGTTTTAACCTTTGATTCACCTTCGGGTAAGAAAGTAAGTAAAGAAGGATATATTACAATAGTGAATTAAGTTTTAGTACACAACAGATGAAAAACAATTTCAAACCATTTTATATTCAATTAGGTGTGCTAGCACTGGTATTTACCGCAAGTATTTCTAGTTCAAGCGCCCAAATTAATCCTTTAGGAGCTCAGTATTTCCAGAATCAATATTTGGCTAATCCAGCTATGGCAGGATATCAAAGTGGTATGCGTTTAAACCTGGGCTACCGTAACCAGTGGGATAACATTCCGGGTTCACCCAAAAATGTATCAGTAACTGGCGATTATGGTACTGAAAAAGTGGGTGTGGGTCTTAATTTTTTCAAAGATGAGGCCGGTTTGCTTAACCGCAGCCGTATTCAGGGAAGCTATGCCTACCA
>CAIJME010000334.1 GCA_903821625.1 uncultured Sphingobacteriales bacterium
TACCAGGAAGAATAGCATAGCCGATAAACCACCGTGACTAATCATTTGAAGCATCGCACCACTTACACCCTCGGTTGTAGCAGATGCAATTCCGAGTAGTACAAATCCCATGTGAGAAACTGAAGAATAAGCGATCAGTCGCTTCAGGTCTGTTTGCGCAAGCGCATTTAATGCACCATAAATTATGGAAATGACACCAATCAAACCAATCCACCAAGCCGATAGCATAGCTGCGTCGGGAAAAATACTGTAACAAACTCTGATGATACCATAACCACCAACCTTTAAAAGCAAGCCTGCAAGAATAATTGAAACCGGTGTTGGAGCTTCAACATGGGCATCAGGTAACCAGGTATGCAGTGGTACTATCGGCACTTTTATTGCAAATGCAATAAACAAAACAATGAAAGCAAGTAGTCTGGCAGAAATACCAAACACGTTATTTTTAGCAATAACTGAAAAAATAGACCCATCAGAATAGTTGGCGGGATCCATCATCAAGATCATATTAAAGGTATGATTACCTGTCGCAGGGTTAATAACGGAAAAGTATAAGCCTATAATAACCAGTAGCATAAATACAGAACCAAATAGTGTGTATAAAAAGAACTTTATTGCTGCATATTCCCTTCTAATACCACCCCATATCCCAATCAGAAAATAAAGTGGTAAAAGCATTAATTCGTAAAAAATATAGAATAGGAAAAAATCGAGTGCACAGAATACACCAATTACGGCAGTATTCAACAATAAAAACAGTGAAAAGTATGCTTTAAGCTTAGTTTTAATTTCCCAGGATGCCAGTGTTGCTACAAAGGTAACTAGGGCCGACAAGATCAAAAATGGCATAGACAAACCATCGATACCCAGAAAATAATCAATTTCCAGGTTACCAATATTGCCCAAGTTTAAACGAATCCATGGAAGTTTTTCAACTAATTGATATTGGGTCTCTTTATTAATACCAGCAGCAAGTGTGGAGCTATTAAATTTTAAATAAATGAACAGACTCAATACAAATTGAATCAAACTTACCCCCAGAGTAATGTATTTAAATTGCTGCTGGAATCGCGACGGCAAAACCAGAATGAGCAAAGCGGCAATAAGCGGCAAAAAAATTAGTATTGATAACATATTCAATTGTCCCCTTTCGAAATCCGCATGGCGGCGTTAAATGATTTGATTAAGATCATATAAAATAAGTTAGAATAAAAAATGAGAGTACAACCAACAGCATTGATATAAGATAATGTTGCAATTTGCCAGTCTGAAAATTGCGTGATAACTGCCCAATCCATTTCGCAAATGTTCCTAAGGCATTAACAAAGCCATCAACCAAGATTCTGTCGCACCAATGAGTAATTGCTGATAGTATGCTGATCAATGAAGCAAATTTCAATACCAGGGCATCAATAATGTTTCTGTCAAACCAATAGCATGCACTTGAAAATTTTTCGATAGGCACACTAAATAAATAGCTGTATACTTCATTAAGATACCATTCCCGCCTAAAAAACCGATGAAAAATATTTCTTTCAGGAATGGAAATGCCATCATTTTTTACATAAATTCTATACGCCGATAAAATAAGTACTGCAGTTCCAGCATTAAGGATCAGTGGTATGAGCCAATGGTAAAGTTTCACCTTTTGAAATAAATTAGATGAAAAACCATTCCAAAGCCATGAGCTTTCAAATGAAAACGGATTAAACGCAAAGGCAAAAAATAAACAGAAAAAAGCAAGGATCACTAATATATATGACATTTGCTTTGGGGCATCCTGAATTTGATCAGCCTGTTCCCTACTCATTAATTTCGGTGTAGATAAAAATACTTTAAAAACTAATCTACTGATATAAAAAACAGTAAGCCAGCTTGTTATAACCATTATGTATGGAATCATTTTGAATATTCCATCTCTTGATCCGGCCCATTCAAAAGCAGCGATAAGAATAGCATCCTTTGATAAATAGCCTGAGCTTAGGGGCAAACCCATAAGAGCTGCTGAGGCCAGGCAGATCGCCATAAAAGTAATTGGCATTCCTTTTCTAAGTCCACCCATTAGCTGGATATTCTGGTAATCGAAATCAAGGCTAAGTCGATCCCGATAGTGCTGAAGCTGATGAATAACAGAACCTGCCGCAAGAAAAAGCAAACATTTAAAAAAAGCATGCGTTGCCAAGTGAAAGATGCTTTCAGAATATGCACCTATGCCCAGGGCCATGACCATAAATCCAAGCTGAGAAATAGTTGAATAAGCCAGAATACGTTTAATATCATTTTGAGATAATGCAATTGTTGCTGCCATAAATGCAGTAAATGCACCTATACAAGCCATACTATTCAATATAAAAGAATCAAAAACAGGATAAACCCTAGCAATTAAGAAAACACCAGCAGCAACCATTGTGGCAGCATGAATCAACGAAGAAACAGAAGTTGGGCCCTCCATAGCATCAGGGAGCCAGGTATGTAATGGAAACTGGGCCGATTTTGCCATAGCGCCTATAAAAAAGGCTAAACCCGCAATACTGAGCCATACTTCAGGCATTTGCAGGGAATCACTTATCCAAAAACCGTTCTCAACCAAGGATGCTTTGACCAGTCCCGCATCTCCAAAAAGGGCAGTAATATCCAAGGTGCGGAACTGACTAAAAATGATTAA
>CAIJME010000335.1 GCA_903821625.1 uncultured Sphingobacteriales bacterium
ATGATTTTATTTTTGATGAGATCATTATGGGTCCTGGTCGGACCAATTTCTGGACCTATAGAATGATGTGTGCAGCCACAGAAAAATTCAATTTAGGTGCCGATTTCTGTGTAAAAAAGCTAAGTTTCAATATCATCAATACCGAATTGGGCGGACAGTTCACCTTACAGCTAAATTCTTCACTGATGATAGGAATTGTTTTAGGTGTACCCTACCTTTTATTTGAGGTATGGCGCTTTGTAAAACCGGCATTACATGAAAACGAACGCAAATCTGCTACAGGATTTGTATTCTGGGCTTCGTTGTTATTTATTATCGGATTGCTTTTTGGATATTATATAATAGCACCCCTATCTATCAACTTCTTGTCTAACTACGAAGTCAGTTCAATCATTAATAACCAGATTACAATTGCCTCCTACTTTTCTGTAGTTGCCACATTAACTATTGGTGCTGCGATAACATTTGAATTACCTATTGTTATTTATATACTTTCAAAGCTTGGGATCATGACGCCAGATTTTATGAGGTCGTCTCGAAGATATGCAACAGTGATCATTTTGATTATTGCAGCGATTGTAACGCCTACACCTGATTTGGTAACGATGCTAACCGTTAGTTTCCCGTTATTCTTGCTGTACGAAGTAAGTATTTATGTTTCAGCTCGAGTGGCAGCGAATAAGAAGAAAGCAGAGATTGAATTTTACAAGAACTAATAAAAATTTAATCTTCTCTTTCTGGTTAAATGAGAAACAAAGAATAAAATATGAATAATAAAATATCTATAGCTATAGGAGCTGATCATGCAGGTTTTGAATATAAAAGTATGCTCATCGATTTTTTGAAAGATTATACAATCAAAGACTTTGGAACTTATAGCGCTGACTCTGTTGACTACCCAGACTTCGCACATCCGGTTGCCAGTGCGGTTGAAAATGCTCAATATACAATCGGAATCCTGATATGTGGAAGCGCAAATGGTGTTGCCATGACAGCCAATAAGCATCAAGAAATTAGGGCAGCTATTTGCTGGAATGAAGAACTTGCTGAACTTGCAAGAACTCATAACAATGCCAACATACTCTGCATACCAGCACGATTCACTTCGAAAGAAGATGCAAAGAATATCTGCCTAAAATTCATCCATTCAGAATTTGAAGGCGGCCGACATTCAAACAGAGTAAATAAAATTTCTTGTTAACCAATTAAAACTAACCAATAAATATACTATGCTAAAACAATCACTATGGTTATTACTCGTGGCGAGTATTTCCATAAATGGGTATGCTCAAGATCCAAATGCACAGAAATTTGCAGAACAGATTACTGCAAAAATAGCCAAAAAACATCTGAGCATACTTGCTTCAGATAAATTTGAAGGTAGAGAGACCGGAAAACGCGGTGCTGAAATGGCAGCCGCTTACATCGCAAATGAATTCAAACAACTGAAATTAGTAGCCCCAGTTAATGGTTCCTACATTCAGAATGTACCCTTAACTGAAACTTCATTTGAAGTAACATCCTTCACGGCAAATAATTCATCATTGACCATGGGCAAAGACTTCCTATTCAGTGGAAGTGGTGATGCTAAATCGATTAGGACAAGTGAAATTGTCTTTATAGGTTATGGTATCGGTTCTGACAATTACGATGATCTGAAAAACACTGATATCACTGGAAAAGTTGTATTACTGATCAACAAGGGCGAACCGATGAAAAATGGGGTTTCAGCAATCAGTAAGAGCACAACTGCTTCCGATTGGTCTACGAGCCGATTTAAGCGTATTCAATATGTTATGAGTAAAAACCCGGCACTTATTCTGGCTGTAAGCCCGGATGTAAGTGCTTCAATTCAGTCATACAAACCCAGAGCAGGTCGCTTAAGTGTTAAAAAAGAAACCAAAGCTAGCACATCTAATCGTGCAAGCACTGCGGCTATGGTCAATATAACACCTGAAGTTGCAAACCAGTTTCTTAAAAATTCAGGAAAAACTTATGAGGCATTAAAGGCTTCTATCGATAATAGCACTGCACCCCAAACACAGGTTTTGAAATCTGAAGTAGTGATGAACTACGGACCGGTTAACAAGGAAGTGATGTCGGCGAATGTTTTGGGTTACCTTGAAGGTACCGACTTGAAAGATGAGCTAGTAGTTTTCTCTGCTCATTATGACCATATCGGACTAACAACAGACGGTGGTATAGATAAAGTAAATAATGGCGCTGATGATGATGGATCTGGCACAACAGGTGTTCTTACAATTGCTAGAGCTTATGCCAAGGCAAAAGAAGCAGGACATGGGCCTCGCAGAAGTATTTTATTTTTGCTTGTAACAGGTGAGGAAAAAGGATTACTTGGCTCTGAATATTACTCTCTGAATCCGGTATTTCCGATGGCTAATACCATTACCAACCTAAATATCGATATGATCGGAAGAATAGGTGAAGCCTATAAAGACTCTCCTGATGCCGCTAATTATTGCTACCTGATAGGCTCTGACAAACTCAGTACCGACCTGCATAAGATCAGTGAAAATGCAAATGCTCTTTATACTAAAATGAAGATTGATTATAAGTTTAATGATCCAAAAGATCCGGAAAGAATTTACTATCGTTCAGATCACTATAACTTTGCAAAAAATGGAATTCCGATTGTATTTTATTTCAATGGAGTGCATGAAGATTATCA
>CAIJME010000336.1 GCA_903821625.1 uncultured Sphingobacteriales bacterium
CGACGAGACCATGAGCACCTTTTAAAAACAATAAACAACAGCGAATAAACCTACCGCTGCGCCTGCTGCTATGTAAGGTTCTGCGAGGGCGAGGGCTGTAATTGCCGCACCAGTCAAGGCGGAACAATGGTTATTAAAGGTCTGTGCTAGCGTGGCGGATAAGAAAAAATTTGCTTAACTGTCTTGCATTAGTTAGCACAGTTTATTTATTCCCTTTCACCAACACCCAATCTGCCCATGCATCCATTTGTGCAATGGAGATTGGTTTAAGAATGATTTCTCGTTTATTATTTAATAAATAAAAAGAGGGTGTCCCAGACACATAATAATCACTGACCACTTGGCTATCCCACTTTTTATAGTCGCAGTAAGCAAAAAATGGGTAGGTTTTAACCGCTTGTTCAAAGGCAGCTGGTTCAGTGTCTAAAGAAATGTAAACTACATCTATGCCCAAGTTTTTCCATCTGGTGTAGTTTTGAATCAATTTAGGTAGCTCGGCCTCACATTTGGGGCACCAGCTTGCACCAAAAACAACCAAGGTGTAGGGCGAGTTAATGGAAGTGAGATTACTAAATTGGTTTTGGGGTAACCCATTTAAATAAGACTTATTTCCAAAATCAATTTCTGGAGCAATATTTCCCTTCTTCATGGCGCGGTAACTTTCAAGTTGTTTGGCCAAATCGCTAGTAATGGTGCAGGTTACTTCATTGAGTACTTTAAGAGCCAGGTACTCAGAAGCTTGAAATAGGCTATGCTTTTCTAATAAATCAAGAAGATGGTTGGTTACTTCGTTGAATTTTTTCTCATCTTTTATCAAGTTCACTAGCATGGCATCTATAGATTTACGCATTTCAATAAATACAGAATCTAAGGAGCGTCCGCTATTCTCTATTAGCCAAAAATGACTTTCTATGGCGTCTTTAAGTAATCCACTTTTATACAATCGCTGGTCGGCATAGTTCATTGCTCTGAATGCCGCTAGCGTAGCAGGTATTTCATCGGTGCGTTGCTGGGCAATAACTGAAACCGAACTAACCAGTTGTCGTGCAGGTAAAAACCAGCCAACATAGCTGTCTTTGGTTAAATTGGCTAAGAAGTTTGCGTCTTCTTTTTTAATCCGAAGCTTTTCACTTTTAATTACATTAGCCGGTGTTTTTTGAACGCTGAAAAGGCTTTCTGATGTATATATTTTTTCCAAATATATCCAGGCACTCAATGCTTGTTCTCTGCGTAGGTGTTCTTTTGCATACTGCTCAAACCATTGATTTTCTTTTCCTTTGATGACTTTAATCGTTTCGGTATCGCTGAGTGTTTTGCCAGTAATTTCAATATCTTCTCCACTCAAAATCACAAATAATAGCTTATCATCAGCCAACTTTAAATAGCCTATTCCATAATCAGCTTTAGAATAAGTGAGTTTGAAATTCCCCTTTGCATCTAGGCTGGTGTTTGAAATAGGGTAGGTTTTTAAGCCATCAAAACCTTCTAGATTTATTTTTTGCCCTGCCAGTAACGATAAATTACCCGAAATAGACTGAGCAAATGCGCTACTTGTTAGCAGTAGTGCGCATATTAATAAGATGAATTTTATTCTCATTATCCTAATGTTCTTTATTTAAAAAAAGAACTGTGATTCAAAGATACCTAATTCTTGATGCAACGCACAGAGTTTCCGTAACCTCGGAAGACGGCGGACATATCGGCATCGGTGCTGCTGATGCCGAGTATGCGCGAGTAGGCGCCACTAACCGTACTGCTCCAATAG
>CAIJME010000337.1 GCA_903821625.1 uncultured Sphingobacteriales bacterium
ATTGAAAATTTAACCAATATTTAATACCAAATACAATTAAATTCAAACCTACCCAGTGCCTAACAGCACTGGGTTTTTTGTTGGTGTTTTGATCAATCAGTAGTTATATAGCCAGTGCTGGTATGTGGTCGGTTGGGAACACCGATCAGCGCAAGTACCGAATATAAGAAAGAAGCCTCAATTAAGGAGCATCTTAGTATGGTACCAGCTGGCCCCGATAGCCATCGGGACGAACCAGGTATAATTACATTACCAATAAGTATAAAATCAAAAAAGCCTCAGATTTCTCTGAGGCTTTTTTGGTGGTACCAGCTGGAATCGAACCAGCGACACAAGGATTTTCAGTCCTTTGCTCTACCGACTGAGCTATGGTACCAGACCATACCCGTTTTGTTCGGGACTGCAAATGTAGTGTCTTTTTTCGTTTAAGAAAATATTATTTGAAAATATTCATTTTCCCTTACCTCAAAAAATGATTTATTTTTAATATTATGCATGCATAGTAATTACATATCCGGTATATTCCTTATTTTAGCTGAGTAAACAGATACCAATATGGTTCTACAAGTCATTTTTTTGATTGTTACAGTGGCTGCAATTGCTTTGTTTAGCCTAAATGTTCGTAAGATCATCCGGAATATTAATCTTGGCAAGGATACCGATCGTTCCGACAGACCTGCAGAACGTTTATTCACTATGCTCAAAGTAGCCTTTGGCCAATCAAAAATGGTTAAGCGTCCGCTTGCTGCTATCCTGCACCTATTTGTTTATGTTGGATTTGTAGTCATCAATCTAGAAGTACTGGAGATCATTATTGATGGTTTATTTGGCACGCACCGCATCTTTGCAGCTCCGCTAGGTGGCTTATACCATGTATTAATCGCTTCATTTGAAGTATTGGCTGCTTTAGTGCTTTTAGGGGTTGTTGCATTTTATGCTCGAAGAAATATCATCAAACTAAAACGCTTTACTGGTACAGAGATGACCAATTGGCCCAAATCAGATGCAAACATTATTCTGATTGTTGAAGTATTCCTGATGGCTGCATTTCTGTTCATGAATGCGGCAGACAGTAAATTACAGCAATTAGGAGTATCGCATTATATTCTTGCTGGTTCATTTCCGGTGAGTAGTTTTCTTTTACCACTCCTCCCCGATTCAGAATCAGCACTGATCATCATGGAGCGATTCTGCTGGTGGTTCCATATTATTGGGATCTTCGCTTTTTTAAACTATCTGCCCTATTCTAAGCATTTCCATATCATTATGGCTTTCCCCAATACCTATTATTCGAATCTGGAGCCTAAGGGTGAATTTTCAAATATGGCTTCAGTTACCAATGAGGTTAAAGCAATGCTTGATCCGTCTTATATTCCCGAACCTGTTCCAGAAGGAGGACGATTCGGTGCAAAGGATATCTCGGACCTGACCTGGAAAAATTTGATGGATGCCTATACCTGTACAGAATGTGGAAGGTGTACTTCTGTTTGTCCGGCGAACATGACAGGCAAGCTCCTCTCACCCCGCAAAATTATGATGGATACCCGCGACCGTATGGTTGAAGTAGGAAACAACATAGATAAACATGGCAAAGATCATCAGGATGGTAAATCATTACTCGATAATTACATCAGCAGAGAAGAGATCTGGGCATGTACAACCTGCAATGCGTGTACAGATGCTTGTCCAATAAATATCGACCCACTAGCCATCATAGTCGAACTCAGAAGATATTCAGTAATGGAAGAAGCGTTGGCACCCAGCAGCCTGAATAATATGTTTGGAAATATTGAAAATAATGGAGCCCCTTGGAAGTACTCTCCGGCAGATAGGGCTAACTGGACTAATATGTGAATAGTTATCAGTTGTCTGTTATCAGTTATCAGACAACAGACCTCATACCTCAGACATCAGACCTCATACCTCAGACCTCAGATAACCGATAACAGACAACAGAAATGGATACATCAATCAACATCCCAACAATGGCCCAAATGGCTGCAAAAGGTGAAACACCCGATATCTTATTCTGGGTTGGATGCGCGGGTAGTTTTGATGAACGTGCACAAAAGATTACCCGGGATATTTGTAAAATTTTACAGCATGTCGGCATAAATTTCGCAATCCTTGGAACAGAGGAAAGTTGCACTGGTGATCCTGCAAAACGTGCCGGAAACGAATTCCTGTTCCAAATGCAGGCCATGACCAATATCCAGGTTTTAGATGGCTATGAAATAAAAAAGATTGTAACTGGCTGTCCGCATTGTTTTAATACCATCAAAAATGAATACCCAAACCTTGGAGGCAATTATGAGGTAATACATCACTCTCAACTAATCCAACAATTAATTGATGAAGGCAAACTGAAAGCTGAAGGTGGCGAATCGTTCAAGGGTAAAAAAATCACGTTCCATGATCCTTGCTATTTGGGACGTGCCAATGGGGTATATGAAGCTCCTCGTAAAGCACTCGAAATTCTGGATGCTGAGCTGGTTGAAATGAAACGCTGTAAGTCAAATGGACTATGTTGTGGAGCAGGAGGTGCGCAAATGTTCAAAGAGCCTGAAAAAGGCACAAAAGACATCAATATTGAGCGAATAGATGAAGCTCTAGCACTTCAACCCAATATCGTGGCATCCTCTTGCCCCTTCTGCATGACCATGTTAAGCGATGGGGTTAAAAATTTCAATAAAGAGGAAGAAGTGAAGGTTCTGGATATTGCTGAGATCACTGTAAGAGCAAACGGACTGTAAATAAAAAAAGAATTCCGAAAATAAGATACCCTAAAGCCTTAAAATGTTTCACTAGTCAAGCAGCTAAGCTGATTATTGAAATTAAATTTAATGCTTAATATTCAACTGAAAATACTCAGTTCAAAACATTTTACAGAATTTTATAAGGAATCAGTTTTTAGGAAGCAGGCGCTTCATCCCTAGAATATCATCCTGCAAAGCCACCAAATCTTCAGGTTCAACGGTATGCAGATCTAAACGAAATAGGGTTGCCATAGAATCAACATTGCCAGATCGGTCGTTAAAGGTTTG
>CAIJME010000338.1 GCA_903821625.1 uncultured Sphingobacteriales bacterium
AATAATACGTTGTCAAATTCAATACTAGCGCCTTCTTCTCCTTGTAATCTGTGTACAAAAAGATATTGGTCTTTAGCAACTTTAAATTGCTGTCCGGCTATATTTACTATTGCGTACATTATTATTTATTTTTTTAAATGAGGTGCAAATATAAGAAATTATTTTTTAAAATAAAACCTAATTTAAAATCTGTGAACCGCTGTATGTAAAACGGATAAAAAGCCTTGACTCTGAAATACTATTCCTGATCCCGATCCCTCACATCATTAATCATATTGCTGACCTCAGTAATCAATGTTTTTGCAGCATCATTTAATTTAGGGTCATCTCGGTAAGCTACATCAAAAAGAATATGCTTAGTCTTATTCTTGTATTTATATTCCAGATAATAATGTGGCGTATTTGCAGTCTTTCCGTTTTCAGAATCCCCCTCAATATTTTCAGGGAAGTTCCAGAAACCAAGCTCTGCTGCCTTACGATGAAGATATAACAGATCATCCTTTCGGAGTTTAACCTTCGTTTTTACCAAAGAATCTCTGCTATTCACATACTGGTAATATCCAGTTTTAGAATCGTATTGATTTACCAGGCTATCACCCAGCCCATATTTAAATGTTAACGATTCAAAATCAGTAAACCTGTAGGGCGCATTCTTAACCATTATGGAATAATAATACACCATATAAATAAGAAATGGGGCGATGATACAAACGCCTAAAAATATCTTTTTTCCTCTATCACTCATATTTATTAATATATCAATTGACAAATATCCATTATTTCAGGATAGATTTAATGCTTTTCTATCTGATTTTCCAGTTTATGTATTCTGTTTTCATCAGGTTCTTGCAGATCATCTACCGGAGGATGAAATTCTCCTTCCCATTTGGCAATAACCACCGTTGCAAGACAATTTCCAATAACATTCACAGAGGTTCTAGCCATATCCATGAGCTCATCAATTCCAAGTATGATGAAGATTGGCCATACCGGCATCCCAAATGATGCCGCAGTTCCTAAGAGGATCACCAGCGAAGCTCGTGGCACTCCAGCAACACCTTTACTGGTTAACATCAGGGTAAATACAATTAATAATTGCTGTCCAAAGGTTAAAGGCATTCCTGCAGCCTGTGCAACAAATATTGCTGCTAGCGAAAGATAAAGGGTCGTACCGTCCAAATTAAAACTGTAACCGGTAGGCATCACAAATGCAACAATTTTACGAGGAACCCCAATGCGTTCCATTGCCTCCATTGCCCTTGGTAGTGCTGCCTCCGAACTGGTGGTTGCAAATGCAATAGAAACGGGCTCTGCAATAGCCTTCAGGAATTTTTTTATTGGCACACCTACAATCAGGGCAATTGGCAATAAAACACCCAATAAAAAGACAAATAAGGCTACATAAAGCGTCATTAATAGTTGGAATAGGTTCAATAATATTCCTAAACCCATGTGCCCAACGGTATATGCTATGGCTGCCCCAACACCGATTGGTGCAAAATACATGATGATATTCGTGAATTTAAACATCACTTCAGACAAACTTTCAGTTGCTCGTAACATGGGTTGGCGTTTATCTTCGCGCACCATGGCAAGCGCAATACCAAAAATTATACTGAAAATAACAATCTGAAGCACCTGCCCTTCTGCTATTGACTTAGCAATATTCTCAGGAAAAATATGCAGAATAATATCATTAAACGTTTGTGGTGCTACCTTTTCGAGTTCTTCATGAGCACCAGGAGGAAGTGTGATCCCCATACCTGCCTGTGAAATATTAATAGCCGCTAAGCCTATGAACAAGGCTATTGTTGTAACCACTTCAAAGTAAAGAATTGACTTCCATCCCATACGGCCAACCTGCTTTAAATCAGAATGCCCTGCAATACCATAAACAAGGGTTGCAAAGAGTAATGGAGCAATAATGGTCTTAATCATTTTCAGAAAGACCTTACTTAATACCTGAAGTTTTATTCCAAGCTCAGGAAAATCATTGCCTATCTCGGCTCCTACTACCATAGAGATCAATATCCATGTGGTTAGTGATTTCTTTTGAAAACCATATAGAAATAAACCAGCAATAGCCAGCCATCTGGAAAATAGGAGTGCTATTTCTGGAATATCAACAATCAGGTAATGATCCAGGAATATAAGTAGCGCCGAAAATGTAACTGCAATTAATGCAACTATTCCAAAACTTTTAAATTTCATAATAAGTGGTTAGCGTATCGAACAAAAGTAATTAATTAGATTTACCCAGCAAATGTAAGCAGAAGATGAAACCAGAGAAATTAAGTGATTTAAAAAAGGTACTATTAGTGCTTAATACTACTGAACTCACAGAAATTTGTTTAAGATTGGCAAAATACAAAAAGGAAAACAAGGAATTACTAGCCTATCTTCTTTTTGATGCCAATGAACCAATGAACTATGCTGAGGATGTAAAATCTTTCCTTATCACTGATTTTAATGCCCTGCAAAAGCATTATTTCTATAGCACTAAAAGTTTGCGTAAAATTATTCGATTGATTAATCGCTATTCGAAATATACAGGATCAAAACAGGTTGAAACAGAACTTACCCTCTGGTTTTGCACAAATTATATGACTTATGTTGATCTGAACACCAATCATAAGCCTTTACAGGGATTATTGACCAGGCAGTTTGAAAAAATAACAAAACTACTACCAAAACTACATGAAGACCTACAGTTTGATTATCAGAAAGAGTATGAAACATTGATACTCCAAGCTGCACAACAGATCAAATGGGTTAACAAAAGTGATTTTTTGTAACATTTAAGGTTATTTTTAATCTAAGAAGAAAAATAAGGGTTTGAGCAAAGAAGCGCTTTTCAAAGAAATTTTTCAGGCTAACTCCAAAAAGATTTATCATTTATGCTATGGTTATACGGGTGACGATGAAACCGCGAATGACCTCATGCAGGAAACCTTTATGAAGGTTTGGCAAAACCTGGATAAATTTAGAAATCAGGCTTTAATATCCACCTGGATATATCGAATTGCGGTAAACACTTGCCTATCATACTTGCGTATTGAAAAAAGGCATCCAAAAGATGAACTTACTGATAATATAATTGAAACTAAAGCTGAAGAAATCTCAGATAAAAATGAGCAGGTTTCCGCTCTCTATAAATGTATTGCCCAACTTGAAGAAAATGAGCGTATTATAATCACTATGGTTCTTGATGAAGTACCCTATACCGAAATTGCCTCCATTTCTGGAATCTCTGAAGGAAATTTAAGAGTAAAGATTCATCGAATTAAACAAAAACTCACTGAATTATATAATAGGAATGAAAGATTTTGAAGCACTGAAAAGTATCTGGCACGACCAGATAACGCTGCCGAAAGTCGGTCACGAAAAGGTATTAAAAAAGATACGAAAGACGAAAAATGGTCTTTCCAGCAAATTATTGATTGAAATGATTGGAATGGGGATTGCAACTGCTGTAATTTCCTTTGTCTGGATTGACGGTCCATTTAAAATGTGGACTACACATCTGGCCATGATCATATTTATTGCTTGTTGTATCTATTATATCGTTGTATTGATCGATAATTACCGAAGAATCAATTATACTAACCTGATTGATAAACCTGAGGATTATATAACTCATTTAAAGAAATACAAACATGATCGGTATATTTTCAATACTCGGAAGTATTCCATCTACTCTGTATTTTTGACTGTAGGCTTTTTACTTTATTTTGTTGAGATTTCAATAATGACACCTCTATGGGTTACTATTGTTGGTTTTGTATTCACTTTGTTATGGATTGCACTTTGCTATTTTGTATTGATGAGAATCTATATCAAAAGGGAAGAATCCAAATTGGAAGACATGATAAAGAATCTGGAAAGGCTTCAAAAACAGTTTGAGGATAATGATTTGTAGGTTTACTATTTTTTACCTGCTGCCTTTTCTTCTTTAATCTCTTTGTACTGCAAACTATTGTTTCTTAAGGTATATTCAACTTTTCGAATTTCTCCTCTTGCTGTACCAGTCGAATCATTTTTATCATAAACCAAAAATTCACGTAAGAGTTTTCCTTCCTTGATGTATACTGAATCATTTCCTCGATAGCCTTCTTTTAAAGATGAACTAAGTTCTGGGAAACGAATTTGCTGATTGGATCCACCTTCGCTGTATTCGTAGATATACATAGAAAGGTACGACCCTTTACCCTCTCCTTTTGCGTGAATATATAATTCCGGGTTTCCATCAGTATCTAGGTCCATATCCCAGGCATCCATTATTTTACCATCTAATTCACCCGCTGTAGATCGATATTTAAGGTGGGTAGAATCTGATCTGAGAATCAAATAAGCTCCAACTGAGCTAGAACCGCGACCCCAACTAACAATATCCAAGGTAAGGCCAGGTTTCACTTCTATAGCTTTATGAAAGCGAAATGGCTCCATGATCATTTTAACTTTTGGCTTTACTGCTACTTGCTTTTCTTCATCGCCTGAACAGGATACAAATAATGTACTTGCTAAAAATATTCCGGATAGTATCGTTTTCAAATTCATCTTTTTACTTTCAGTATAAGGATTATGCACTTTATCAAATTTAATAAATTAATTGCCCGGGATTAGGTGCATTTGTTAAATAAATATAAAACCTTCTAAACCAATAACCTTCTTATTTGTTCATACCGTGTTAAAAAAAAAGCCCAAGCAAAAGCAAGGGCATTTTTTAAAATACTATCAATGAATATTAGTCTTCTTTGGCAGCCAGATAACGCTCTGCTTCAAGAGCGGCCATACAACCTGTACCTGCAGCTGTGATTGCTTGTCTCCATAATTTATCCTGCGCATCACCACAGGCAAATACGCCTTCAATATTAGTTTTTGTACTGTCTGGTTGCGTAATTAGATAACCGGTTTCATCCATATCCAGCCAGCCTTTAAAAATATCTGTGTTTGGATTATGGCCAATTGCCACAAAGAATCCGCTCACATCAATGGTCGTTTCCTGTCCTGTTTTATTATTTGACACCAAAATTCCGGTAACATTTTTACCATCGCCCAGTATTTCTTTTGTATCTGAATTATAATGAATTTCAATATTAGGAGTATTTAAAACCCTTTTTTGCATGGCTTTAGATGCTCTAAATTCATCTCTTCGTACAAGCATGTGTACTTTTTTACACAGTTTAGCAAGGTAGGTAGCCTCTTCTGCTGCCGTATCTCCTGCACCAACAATGGCAACATCCTGGCCCTTGAAAAAGAATCCATCACATACTGCACAAGCCGATACTCCAAAGCCATTATACTTTTGCTCGCTTTCAAGTCCTAGCCATTTAGCAGAAGCACCCGTTGCAATGATCACGGTATCTGCAGTAATCGTTTTATTTTCATCGATGATTACTTGATGTGGACTTGACGAAAAATCTACGCTACTGGCATAACCAAAACGAATCTGAGTGCCAAATCGTTCGGCCTGTTTTCTAAAATCTTCCATCATTTCAGGACCCATAATTCCTTCAGGGTAACCCGGAAAGTTCTCAACATCGGTAGTTTGGGTCAATTGTCCTCCAGGAACCATTCCTGTGTACATTACAGGTTTGAGATCTGCTCTTGCAGCATAAATTGCCGCGGTATATCCAGCGGGACCAGATCCTATGATCAGACATTCTACATGTTCGGTTTCTTGAGACATTTTATTTTTGTTTGATGCAAATTTAAAACTTTAGGGCGGGATAGTCAAATTCATTTCCCGACTCTAAACCAAGAGGATAAATAATTATTGCTATTATTACATCTAATTCTAAACGCAAGGCCTTAATCGCTATGTTTCAACTTTTGAAATCCCAAAATGTAAGAATCAAAAATTTAAATAGGCTAACAAATAGTTTTGTTGTCAAACTTCAAATCTACATTGCTATACTTCTATGTATTATGTTTAGTAGTAGTGCATTCGCGCAAAAAAAGAATGCGAAATATGAATTAAAGCTTAAGCCAGCAAGTTCAGAGATCCGAATAGATGGAATAATGGATGAACGTGCCTGGGAGGATGCCGATTTGGCCAGCAAATTCTTTATGGTTCAACCAATGGATACCAGCTTTGCAAAAGTACGGACCGATGTGAAAATGAGTTATGACAAGGATTTCCTTTACCTGATCGCTATTTGCTACCATGAACCGGGTCCTTATTTTGTAGAATCGTTACGAAGGGATTTTGCATTCGGAAAAAATGATAACTTTTTACTTTTCATGGACCCTTTTGATGATCAAACCAATGGTTTTTCTTTTGGATCAAATGCTGCTGGTGCTCAATGGGATGGCATTATGTATGACGGAAGCAAGGTAGACCTTAGCTGGGATAACAAATGGGTATCTGCCGTCAAAAACTACGAAGACCGATGGGTATTTGAGGCTGCTATCCCCTTTAAATCAATTCGTTACAAGTCGGGGATTACAAAATGGGGCATCAATTTTAGCCGCATGGACTTGAAGTCGACCGAAAAATCAAGCTGGGCTCCAGTTCCTCGACAATTCGCAACTGCATCACTTGCCTATACCGGAAATTTAGTTTGGGATCAGCCACCACCGGTTCCTGGTCAAAATATTTCTGTTATTCCTTATACTCTTGGTGGAATTTCGAGTAATCATACCGTCTCTCCTATTGGACGAAATCAGCGAGGAGAGATCGGGGGTGATGTAAAGGTTGCTATCACATCTTCATTAAATCTCGACCTAACCGTTAACCCTGATTATTCACAGGTTGAGGTTGACCGTCAGGTACCAAACTTAGAACGGTTTGAACTGTTTTTCCCTGAACGGAGGCAGTATTTTCTTGAGAACGGCGATCTTTTTTCAAATTTTGGATATCAGAATAGCAGACCTTTTTTTTCTAGGCGTGTTGGATTGGGAGTTCCAATTCAGTACGGTGCCCGATTAAGCGGAAAGCTGAATAAGGATTGGAGAGTTGGATTGATGAATATGCAGACAGAAAACACCGGTGCAGCTGATCCGGCACAAAACTTTGCAGTTGTAGCACTTCAGAGAAAAGTTTTTGCAAGGTCTAACATCGGTGCTATTCTAATCAACAAGCAATCCATGAATTTTAATGCAGAAAATGCCGCTGCCGGAGTTTCCCGTTATAATCGGGTTGCAGGACTTGAATATAACCTTGCTTCATCAAATAATAACTGGACAGGCAAAGCTGTCACCATGAAATCGTTCAGTCCAACTAGTAGTGGAAAGGATATGATGCAGGCTGCAAATCTGCGGTATTGGACCGGAAACTGGGATCTTAACTGGCAACATGAATATGTAGGGCGCAATTACAATGCAGAAGTAGGATATGTTCCCCGCAGAGGTTATATCAATTTAAGCCCGCAGGCAGGCTATCTTTTCTTCCCCAAAAAAGGACCTTTGGTTAGCCATGGTCCTAAATTATTTTCAGCGAATTACTTCAATGAATCCTTTCAACGTACAGATTACACCAACTATCTTGCCTACAACCTAAATTTTAGAAGCAGAGCCACATTAACAGGCTGGATTGCTAATGATTATGTAAAACTACAAAGGCCATTCGATCCCACAAACAAAGGAGGTACAGTATTAAATACTGGTTCTGAGCACCGTTGGGAAGCGTTTGGTGCAGATTTTGTTTCCAGGCCACAAAGTTTATATACCATGGCATTATCTACGCGTTATGGCGGATATTATGCTGGTGGAAACCGCTTAAATGTAACGAGCGAATTTGGGTATCGATTCCAGCCTTTTGTTAGTCTAGCTTTAAGTTCAAGTTATAATGATATACGCTTACCACAGCCCTGGAATACTACAAAATTTTGGCTTATCGGACCCAGAGTTGATGTGACCATGACCAATAAAGTTTTTTTTACAGGATTTGTGCAGTATAATGAACAAAGTAATAATATCAATGTCAATACACGTCTGCAATGGCGTTATAAGCCAGCCTCCGACCTTTTCATTGTATACACAGACAATTATCTCCCTACTCCATTTGCAGTCAAAAATAGATTTCTAGTGCTTAAATTAACCTATTGGTGGAATATTTAGGGGTTTGCGTGATGATAAGGAAATCGTATTATACGTCATTTTGAACACATCGACTAGTTTTCAATTGAAATGAATATTGCAAGGTGGAGAAATCTCATGTTTAAAGGCAAGCTTCAAATAAAATGCTAATTCGTTTCAACAGATTTCTCTTCGTGCCTCATCGAAATGACGAACCTATAAACGTCATTTCGAACACATCGCCTAGTTTTCAATTGAAATTAATAACTAAAGGAAGCAATTCTACCGTCACTACCAGTAAGCAAGACAAGTTTTCCTGATTTAGCCTTTCTAACGGTATGATATCCAATTTGAGATAGATTAGTCCAGGTTTTACCTCCATCATTCGAAATATCGGTTCCACCTGGGCCGGTAGCAATCAAACGCAACTTAGACACATATTCAACGGCAGAACGATACCCAAATGTAGAAATAAATGGTTTTAACCATGCTTTTCCGCTATTTCTAGTTAAAAGCAGGTTATTTACCCTTGATGAATCGATGAGATAATCACCACCCACGGCAATTCCTATTTTTTTTGTATAAAATGCAATTGAAAAAGGGCCAGTAGAGCTTTTTCCCTGAATAATTGGACAGTCATTTACCTTCCAAGTATTGCCATAGTCTGAAGAATAGAAGATTCTGGATTTACTTCCACCAGTGGCAATCCATGTATTTCCTTTTGAATCGCAGCGAATGGCAGTTCCGCTAGCTGCAAAACTGGCTTCACCGACCATAAGATTTATCGTATTGTTTTGACTAATATCCTCCCAATTTACTCCCCCATTCCTTGTTTTAAGCAATACCAATTTACTTTTAATCGGATCACCATAAATGAGGCCCCTATCGGCATCCCAAAAATCCATCCCATCAAGAAAAATTTCCGGAGAATCATTGCGATAAACCTCTTTCCATACAGATCCACCATCGGTAGTGAGCAGAATCACTGCCGGAGTACCTGCACTTAGTAAAAGTGCACGATTGGCAGAAAAAGCCTCTATATCTCTAAAATCAAGGTTTTCGTAGCCCAGAATTTGTTTCCAAATCCATGTTTTACCCCCGTTAATACTCCTTGCTGTCCAGCCCTTACTCCCGCTAGCCCATGCCACAGTGTCATCTACAACTGATAAACCGCGTAAACTCGTATTCTTTCCAGAAGCTAAGGGTATTAGTGTTTGAGATTGAGTTTGAAAACTAAAAAACGAAATAAAAATAATAATCGCAGTGATGCTATTCATCATTTAACTCGCGTCCAGCTTTCGGTTCTTCCCAACATAGAAAATCCGACAAAACCTCTAACATTTATCTTGTCAGAACCCTGAAGAGTAATTTTACAACTATAGGTTTTACCTGTTTTAGGATCATAAATGCTTCCTCCCTGCCATACATCATCATCAAAGACAAAATTTTTCAAAATCACTAAGCCTAAAATAGGGTTCTTAGATAAGTTATTATCTGGATTATTCTTATCCAAACGAGGTTTTCCATCCGGATCATTTGGCGTTTTCATCCAGGCTATTTTTCCGAAATATTTTCCAGCATTTGGATAGATCTGAATATGTGCTTCGCCGGTTGCATTGAGCCATTTGCCAATAATTTGGTCTTTATTTTGCGAAAAAACTGGAATGCTGCAGAATAGCAGTAGCGTAAAAAGAAGGTACTTATACATGGTAGATAGTTAATTAAGCATAAAATTAGGAATAATTTAACTTAATTTTTAGTATCAATCCACTTCCTGGCATTTACAAATGCTTCCAACCATGGAGAAACCTCGTCCTTTTCTGCTCCTTCAGGGTAATTTGCCCAGTTCCATGGAAAAGTGGAGCGCTCAATATGAGGCATCATCACTAAATGTCTTCCGGTGGCATCACACATCATGGCAGTATTGTAATCTGAATCATTGGGATTGGCCGGATAACTTTCATAGCCGTATTTAGCTACGATAGTATACTGGTCTTCTGCGTAAGGTAAATTAAATCTGCCCTCTCCATGCGAAATCCAGACACCTAATGTAGCACCTTCTAAAGAAGAAAGCATAACCGAATTGTTTTTTTGGATCTGTACGGATGTAAACCCGCTTTCATGCTTATTAGAGGTATTATGATGTAGCTTTCCATGAACTTCATGCTCGGGGTTGATTAATTCAAGCTCCATCAGCAACTGGCAGCCATTACAGATACCCACCGATAAAGTATCTTCACGTTTAAAGAAGTTTTTCAGTGCTGTATTGGCTTTTTCATTGTATAAAAATGCTCCTGCCCAGCCTTTGGCCGAACCCAAAACATCCGAATTGGAGAATCCACCAACTGCTCCAATAAATTGTATATCCTCAAGCGTTTCTCGGCCTGAGATCAAGTCGGTCATGTGAACATCTTTCACATCAAAGCCTGCCAGGAACATGGCATTGGCCATTTCACGTTCAGAATTACTTCCTTTTTCGCGAATGATAGCTGCTTTAGGTCTTGGTGTTCCTTTGGCAATTACAGGTAATTTACCATCAAAATTTACGGGAAATTTGAATTTTAAGGGCTGATTTCTATAATTCGTGTATCGTTCCTGCGCCATTCCGTTTTTTGATTGTTTTGAATCTAAAAGAAAGGAAGTTTTATACCAAATATCTCTGGTTTCAGATATATTGAATGTGAAAGAGTCGCTGTTATTTTTAATTGTTAGTGAATTACCTTCGATAACCGATCCTATTTTAAAGATAGTTATACCATTTTGTGCAAAAATAGCTTCTACAGTAGAATCAGCCTGAAAAACCAATGAAATATTCTCATTAAACAAAGCCTTGACGGTATCGCTTTCCTGTAATACGCTCAGGTCAAAGTTTGCACCCAGGTTCACATCCGCAAAACACATTTCCAGTAAAGTAACAATTAAACCGCCACTTCCAACATCATGACCGGCTTTGATTTTACGCGCTTTGATCAAGTCTTGCAATACGTTGAATGCCTTTTTGAAATAAACAGCATCCTTAATTGTTGGAACCTCGGTTCCTACCCTGTTCAGGATCTGAGCAAACGAAGAACCACCCAGCTTGAAGTTATCCTGAGATAAGTTGAGATAATAAATATTTCCTCCATTACGCTTCAGAACCGGTTCAACTACCTTGGTAATAGTGGAACAATTTCCACCTGCCGAAATAATTACCGTTCCGGGGGCAATAACCTCGTCATTTGGATATTTTTGCTTCATTGAAAGCGAATCCTTGCCTGTTGGGATATTAATCCCTAGTTCTATAGCAAAATCAGAACATGCTTTTACGGCTTCATATAAACGGGCATCTTCACCTTCATTCTTGCAGGCCCACATC